>NZ_JBJLSG010000066.1:0-26071 GCF_050871925.1 Kineococcus gurbantunggutensis | reverse complement strand
GGACTTAATTATGGGGGATTAATGGTGTTGCGCCCCGGGCGGCGGCGGGTGATAGGCATTCGGCGGGCCCCGCCCGGGGCCGGGGGGGGGGGGGCGCCCGCACGCCCGCCCCCGGCGCGGCGGTGCTGCCGGCGTCGGCCAGCACCGCGGCCAGCAGGCGCGTCTCGCACGTGCGGTCCCCGCCGATGCGGGCCACGAGCATCTCCACCGCGATGCGCCCGACGTCCAGGGCCGGGATGTCCAGCGAGGTCAGCGCCCGCGGCAGGTGCCCGCCGGCGCTGGCGGCGATGGTGACCACCGAGACGTCGCCGGGCACGTCCAGGCCCTCCTCGGTCAGCACCGCCAGCAGCGCGGGCAGCGCGGCCTCGTTGTGCACCACCAGGGCGGTGGTGCCGGGCTGGCGCTCGCGCACCGCCTCCAGCGCGCCGCGCACGCCGTCGCTGCCCGCCTCGCACGGCACGTGCACCCCCCGGGCCCCGGCGGCCAGGACGGCCTCCTGGAAACCGTCGCGCAGCCGCTCGGCGTACCCGGCGTGCCGGTCCAGCGAGCGCGCGGGGGAGGCCAGCACCGCGATCCGCCGGTGCCCCAGGCCGGTCAGGTGCCCCACCGCCGCGCGGGCCGCGCCGGCGAAGTCGAAGTCCACGCAGCTCAGGCCCCGCGGGTCGCGCGGCACCCCGATGAGGACGGTCGGGCGGTCCAGGGAGGTCAGCACGCCCACGCGCGGGTCGTCGGCGGTGATGTCCATGACGACCAGGCCGTCCACGACCGAGCCGTTGCTGACGCGGTGCAGCCCGGCGTCCTCCTCCTGCGTCAGCAGCAGCACGTCGAGGTCGTGCCGGCGCGCCGTGGTGGTGACCGAGCGGACGAACTGCATCATCACGTTGACGTTGACGTCCTCGCGCAGCGGCACCACCAGGCCCAGGACGTTCGTCCGGTTCGAGGCCAGCGCCCGCGCCCCGGCGTGCGGGCGGTACCCGAGCTGCTCGATGGCGCGCTCCACGCGCGAGCGGGTGGCGGGGGAGATCGTGCGCTTGCCGCTGAGCACGTACGAGACGGTGCTGGCGGAGACCCCCGCCGCCGCGGCGACGTCCATGATGGTGGTCACGAGAACTCCTCGGTCCGGCGGCGCGCGAGCGCGCGGTGGTGGGAACGGTACCCCGCGCGGTGCGCGCACCGCCCGGGCCTGGACACGGCGGTCGCGGGTGGCTACGTTTGTTGAAGCGCTTCGACACTGCGGTCGGCCAGGGGTGGGGCGACCCGCCCGGCGACGGCGGGCGGCGGCCTGGGAAACCGGTCGTGCCCGTCCCGGAACCGCTGCGCGACCACCCCGACCCCGTGGAGGAGACCCCCGTGAAGTTCACCGACGGGTACTGGCTGCTGCGTCCCGGCCTGCAGGCGCTGCGCCCGCGCGCCGTCGACGCCGTGGAGGACCTCGGCGACGCGCTGCGCGTGTTCGCGCGCACCCGCCCCGGCGACGGGCGCGGCGACACCCTGAACCAGGCGCTCATCACCGTCACGCTCACCTCGCCGGCGCCCGACGTGATCGGCGTGACGATCGAGCACCACCGCGGCGGCGTCGAGCGCGGCCCGCGCTTCGCGCTGCACCGCGAGAGCACCGAGGTGGTCACCGCCGTCGAGGAGGCGGAGGCGCGGCTGACCTCCGGCGGGCTGACCGCGCGGGTGCGCCGCGACGGCCCGTGGTCGCTGGACTTCCTCGCCGGCGGGCGCCGCCTGACCGGCTCGGCGGACCGCAGCATCGGCGTGGTCACCGACGAGCAGGGCCGCACGTTCGTGCACGAGCAGCTCGAGCAGGCCATCGGGGAGCACTCCTTCGGCCTGGGCGAGCGGTTCGGCGCCTTCGTCAAGAACGGCCAGTCGATCGACGTCTGGAACGCCGACGGCGGCACCAGCAGCGAGCAGGCCTACAAGAACGTGCCGTTCTACCTCACCGACGCCGGCTACGGCGTCTTCGTCGACCACCCCGGCCTGGTCTCCTTCGAGATGGGCTCGGAGGCCGTCTCCCGCAACCAGTTCTCCGTCGAGGGCCAGAGCCTGACGTACTACGTCGTGCACGGGCCGAGCCCCAAGGACGTCCTGCGCCGCTACACCGCGCTGACCGGCCGCGCGCCGCGCGTGCCGGCGTGGTCGCTGGGCCTGTGGCTGTCCACGTCGTTCACCACCGACTACGACGAGGCCACCGTCACCTCCTTCGTGCAGGGCATGGCCGAGCGGGAGATCCCGCTGTCGGTGTTCCACTTCGACTGCTTCTGGATGCGCGCCTACCACTGGTGCGACTTCGTGTGGGACCCCGCCACGTTCCCCGACCCCGAGGGGATGCTCGCCCGGCTGGGGGAGCGGGGCCTGCGCACCAGCCTGTGGATCAACCCCTACATCGCCCAGCGCTCGCACCTGTTCGACGAGGGCGCGCGCCTGGGCCACCTGGTGCGCCGCGCCGACGGCAGCGTGTGGCAGTGGGACATGTGGCAGGCCGGCATGGCGCTGGTGGACTTCACCAGCCCCGCCGCCACCGCCTGGTTCCAGTCCAAGCTGGAGGCGCTGCTCGACGCGGGCGTCGACGCGTTCAAGACCGACTTCGGCGAGCGGATCCCCACCGACGTCGTCTGGCACGACGGCTCGGACCCGGAGTTCATGCACAACCAGTACGCCCAGCTCTACAACGCCGCGGTGTTCGACCTGCTGCGCCGCCGCCGCGGCGAGGGCGAGGCCGTCGTCTTCGCCCGCGCCGCCACCGCCGGCGGGCAGCAGTTCCCCGTGCACTGGGGCGGCGACTGCGAGTCCACGTTCCCGGCGATGGCCGAGTCCCTGCGCGGCGGGCTGTCCCTGGCGCTGTCCGGGTTCGCGCACTGGAGCCACGACATCGGCGGTTTCGAGGGCTCGCCCGACCCGGACGTGTTCAAGCGCTGGGCCGCGTTCGGGCTGCTGTCCTCGCACTCGCGCCTGCACGGCTCCGGCTCCTACCGGGTGCCGTGGCTGGTCGACGAGGAGTCCGTCGACGTCGTGCGCTCCTTCACCCGCCAGAAGATGCGCCTGGTGCCGTACCTGCTCGCCGCCGCCGAGGAGGCCGCCACCACCGGCGTGCCGGTCATGCGCCCCATGGTGCTGGAGTTCCCCGACGACCCCGCGGCCGTGGTGTGCGACCGGCAGTACCTGCTCGGCCCGGACCTGCTCGTGGCGCCGGTGTTCTCCGCCGACGGCGAGGTGGGCTACTACCTGCCGCAGGGGGAGTGGACCGAGTTCACCACCGGCCGCCGGGTGCGCGGCGGGCGCTGGGTGCGCCGGGTCGTCGGCGTGGACGAGGTGCCGCTGCTGGCGCGCCCGGGCGCCGTCGTGCCGGTCGGCGCGCACGACGACGGCCCCGAGTACGCCTGGAACGACGGCGTGGAGCTGCGCGTGTTCGCGCCCTCCGACGGCGACGTGCGCCGGGTGTCCGTGCCCGCGCCCGGCGGCGCCGAGCCGGCGGTGTTCGAGGTGCGCACCACCGGCGGGCGGACCACCGCGGAGCTGGTGTCGGGCTCCTCGCGCGACTGGCGCCTGGTGGTCGTGCCCCACCCGGACGCGGCGGCGGGTGCCGCGGCGGTCCCGGCCGCGCGCATCGGCGCCCCCCGCTCGGGCACCGGCGACCTGGAGCCCGCCGCGCAGAACTGAGCGCGCGCCGCCGCGGGGGGCCTCACCCCCGCGGCGGCGCCTGCTCCAGCAGCGCCAGCAGCGAGCGGTCCGCCCCGCGCGGCGCGAGCACGCACAGCCCCACGGGCAGGTCCCCGGCCCGCGCCCGCGGCAGGCCCAGCGCCGGCACGCCGGCCTGGGAGGCCAGGGTGCTCAGGCGCAGCGTGCCCGCGCGCGCGGCCTCGAACTCCTCCGGCCCCGAACCGAGCGGCGGTGCGGGGGTGGCGGTGCTCGGCAGGCACAGGAACCCCGCCCGGAGCACCGCGTCCAGGCGGGCGCGGGTGCGCGCCAGCACCGCGCGGGCCGCGGCCAGCTCCGGGCCGGGCACGTCGCGGCCGGCGCGGAAGCGCGCCTCCACCGGCGCCGACAGCGCGCCGGGGTTCGCCTCGACGAAACCGCCGTGCCGCTGCCACGCCTCGACGGCCTGCACGGTGCGGAACGCCGCCGTCCACGCCTCCACCTCGGCGGTGCTGAAGTCCTCCTCCACCTCGCGCACCGGCACCGCGAGCTGCCCCGCCAGCGCGCCCAGCGCGTCCTCGACGGCCAGCGCGGTGGCCGGCTCGGCCAGCGCCAGCAGGCGCCGGCTGCGCAGCAGCGCCGCGGGCCGGGCCGGGCGCCGCGGGCCGGCCGGGTCCGCCTGCGGCAGCAGCACCCCGGCGGCCGCGGCCAGCAGCGCGGGATCGCGGGCCAGCAGGCCGACGGTGTCGAAGGAGGGGGCCAGCGGCAGCACGCCGGTCAGCGGCAGCGCGCCGTGGGTGGGGCGCCAGGCGTGCAGGCCGCAGAACGAGCCCGGCACCCGCAGCGAGCCGGCGGTGTCCGTGCCCAGCCCCAGGTCGGCCTGCCCGGCGGCCACGGCGCTGGCGGGCCCGGAGGTCGAGCCGCCGGGCACGCGCCCGGGGGCGGCCGGGTTCGGCGGGGTGCCCAGCGCCTCGTTGACGCCCATGAGCGAGAACGCCAGCTCGTCGGTGTGCGCGATGCCGCGCACTCCCGCCCCGGCGTCGAGCAGCGCGCGCAGCACCGGGGCGCTGGTCGCCTCCACGGGGGCGCGCTCCAGCCACGCCGGCACCCCGCCGCCCACGCGCTGCCCGGCGACGGCGACGTTGTCCTTGACCGCCACGCGCACCCCGCGCAGCGGGCCGGTGCCGGAGCCGGCCAGCAGCGGGCCGCCGTCGCGGCCCAGCACCCGCCAGGCGCTCCCGGGCCCGGTGCCCCCGGCGCCTCCCGTTCCGTCCGGTCCCCGCTCCGCTGCGTCCACGCGGGCCTCCTCGCAGGCTGGTGTCCTGGAACGATCGTTGCATACGATGCCCCTCGTGGAACAGGTGATCCGTCACGCGCCCGTGGGCGCCCCCGTCGCGCCCCCGCCCCGCCTGCTCATGGGGCCAGGCCCGATCACCGCCGACCCGCGCGTGCTGCGCGCGATGTCCGCCCAGCTCGTGGGCCAGTACGACCCCGCCATGACCGCCTACATGGACGAGACGCGCGCGCTGTACCGGGAGGTGTTCCGCACCCGCAACGAGGCCACCGTCCTGGTCGACGGCACCTCCCGCGCCGGCATCGAGGCGGCCCTGGTCTCCCTGCTCGCCCCCGGCGAGCGCGTGCTGGTGCCGGTGTTCGGCCGCTTCGGGCACCTGCTGCGCGAGATCGCCGAGCGCTGCGGCGCCGAGGTCCACACGATCGAGGTGCCCTGGGGCCAGGTGTTCCCCCTGGAGGCGATCGAGGAGGCCGTGCGCGCGGTGCGCCCCAAGCTCGTCGCCCTCGTGCAGGGCGACACCTCCACGACGATGAACCAGCCGCTGGAGGGCGTCGGCGAGGTCTGCCACCGCCACGGCGCGATGCTCTACGTCGACGTCACCGCCTCCCTGGGTGGCAACGCCTTCGAGATGGACGCCTGGCAGGTCGACGCGGCCACCGCCGGGCTGCAGAAGTGCCTGGGCGGGCCCTCCGGCAGCGCGCCGGTCAGCCTGTCCCCGCGCGCGGTGGAGGTGGTCCGCTCGCGCAGCAGCGTCGAGGCGGGCCTGCGCGCCGACCCCGGCACGTCCGCCGCCCCGCCCGCCGAGCGCATCCGCTCCAACTACTTCGACCTCGGCATGGTCCTGGACTACTGGGGCCCGCAGCGGCTGAACCACCACACCGAGGCCACCACCATGCTCTACGGCGCGCGCGAGTGCGCCCGCCTGCTGCTGGAGGAGGGCCTGGAGGCCGCGATCGCCCGGCACCGCCTGCACGGGGCCGCCGCGCTCGCCGGCGTGCGGGGCCTGGGCCTGGCGGTGTTCGGCGACGTCGCGCACAAGATGCACAACGTCGTGGCCGTGGAGGTCCCCGAGGGCGTGCGCGGCGAGGCCGTGCGCGCCGAGCTGCTGGAGGACTACGGCATCGAGATCGGCACCTCCTTCGGCCCGCTCGCCGGGCGCGTGTGGCGCATCGGCACCATGGGCTACAACGCCCGCAAGGACGCCGTGCTCGTCACCCTCGCCGCGCTGGAGCAGGTGCTGCGCCGGCACGGCGTCCCGGTCGAGCCCGGCGGCGGCAGCGCCGCGGCGCAGGAGGTCTACGCGGCGGCGACCGCGGGGGCGGGCGCGTGAGCACCCCCGGCGGCACCCCCGGCGGCACCCCCGGCGGCACCCCCGGCGGCGCCGCGCGGGTGCTGGCGCGCTGCGACGAGCTGGCCGCGGTCTCCGCGAGCGCGCACGGGATCGAGCGCACCCACCTGACCCCCGAGCACGCGCGGGCGAACGAGCTGGCCGCGGGCTGGATGGCCGCCGCGGGCCTGAGCACCCGGCGCGACGCGGCGGGCAACCTCTGGGGCCGCCTGGAGGGCCGCGAGCCCGGCCTGCCCGCCCTCGTGCTGGGCTCGCACCTGGACACCGTCCCCGACGCCGGCCGCTACGACGGGGTGCTCGGCGTCCTCAGCGCGGTCGAGGTCGCCGGCCGGCTGCGCGGGCGCGCCGCGGACCTGCCGTTCGCGCTGGAGGTCGTCGCGTTCTCCGACGAGGAGGGCACCCGCTTCGCCACCGCCCTGATGGGCAGCAAGGCCGTGGCCGGGCAGTGGGACGAGGACTGGTGGGAGCGCGCCGACGCCGAGGGCGTCACCGTGCGCGAGGCCGCGCTCGCCTTCGGGCTGGACCCCGCCCGCGTGGACGAGGCCGCCCGGCGCCCCGAGGACCTCGTGGGCTACCTGGAGCTGCACATCGAGCAGGGCCCGCACCTGGAGGCCGCCGGCCGCGCGCTCGGCGTCGTCACCTCCATCGCCGGCGCGCGCCGGTTCACCGGCCGCGTCACCGGCGAGGCCCGGCACGCCGGCGGCACCCCCTACCCGCGCCGGCGCGACGCCCTCGTCGCGGCCGCCGACGTGGTGCTCGCCGTGGAGCGCCTGGCCGTGGAGCTGGACGGCATCGCCACCGTCGGGCGGCTGCAGGCGTTCCCCGGCGGGGTGAACGTCGTGCCCGGCCTGGTGGAGTTCTCCCTGGACGTGCGCGCCGAGCACGACGCGCTGCGCGACGAGCTCGTCGCGCGCATCGCCGAGCACGGCGAGCGCACCTGCCGGGCGCGCGGCACCGCGTTCGAGCTGCTCGAGACGCACTCCGCGCCCGGCGTGGCCTGCGACCCGGGGCTGTCGGCCTCGATCGCGGCGGGCGTCGCCGCCACCGGCGACGCCGAGCCGCCGCGCCTGTGGAGCCGCGCCGGGCACGACGCCATGGCGGTCGCCGCCGTGACGCCGGTGGCGATGCTGTTCGTGCGCTGCGAGGACGGCGTCAGCCACGCCCCGCAGGAGGCCGTCACCGCCGCCGACGTCGCCGCCGGCCTGGACGCGCTGGAGGCCGCCGTCCTCGACGCGGCCGCGCGCCGGGCGCCGGCACCGCGCCCGTGAGCGCCGCGCCCGCGCCCCCCGGCGGCATCCCCGAGCGCGTGCGGGAGGTCTACGGCGCGCTGGGCCCCGGCGAGCGCCGCGTCGCCGACTTCGTCCTGGACCACCTCGCCGAGGTCCCCGGGTACACGGGGGCGGAGCTGGCCGAGGCGTCCGGCACCTCCAAGGCCACCGTCAGCAGGTTCTTCCGCCGGCTGGGCTTCGAGACCTTCGCGCAGGCGCGCGCGCAGGCCCGCACCCGCGGCGTGCCCGTCGGCGCGCTGCCCGCCGGGGACCCGGTCGCCGCGCACCTGGAGCACGAGCGCCGCACCCTGGACGCCCTGGCCGCCGCGCTGCCGGCCCCCGCCGTCGAGGAGGTCGCCGCCCTCGTCGCCGGCGCCCGCCGCGTCCTCGTCGCCGGCTGGCGCAACAGCTACCCGGTCGCGCTGCACCTGCGCGAGCAGCTCCTGCAGGCGCGCGCCGACGTGGGGATCGCCCCGCAGCCGGGGCAGACCGTCGCCGAGGAGGTCGCCTCCCTCGACGGGCGCGACGTGCTGGTCGTCGTGGCGTTCCGCCGCCGCACCCCGGCCGTCGGGCGGCTGCTGGAGACCGCCGCGGCGCTGGGGGTGCCGTGCGTGCTCGTGGCCGACCCGGGCGCGCGCGGGTTCCACCACCTGGTGCGCCACCGCCTGGAGGTCCCCCTGGGCGGGCCCGGCGCGTTCGACAGCTACGCCGCGCCCGCGGTGGTCGCCGCCGTGCTCGCCGAGGCCGTGCTGGCGCGCCGCGGGCGCGGCGGGCGCGAGCGCGTGGCCGCGGTCGCCCGCGCCCACGAGGCCCTCGCCGAGCTCGACGGCGGCTGAGCCGGCCGGGCGGCGAGGTCGGGCGGGCCGGTCGGGCGGGCCGGGCGGGCTGGGCGGGTCAGGCGACCGCGTGCGTCACGACGGCGCGCGAGCCGCCGGAGCGCTTGGCCTCGTACATCGCCGCGTCGGCGCGCGAGAGCATCGCGTCGGCGTCGTCGCCGGGCCCGGAGGTCGTCGCGCCCACGCTGGCCGCCACCGACGCCGGCCCGGCCGCGAGCACGAAGGGGTCCTCCAGCGCCGCCACGACGAGGTCGCACACGTCCTCGACGAACCCCGGCGCGGTGTCGGGCACCAGGACCGCGAACTCGTCGCCGCCCAGGCGGGCCGGCAGCGCCCCCGGGCCCGCCAGGCGGCGCAGGCGCTCGCCGACGTGCACGAGCAGCTCGTCGCCGGCGGCGTGCCCGAGGGTGTCGTTGACGGCCTTGAAGCCGTCGAGGTCGACGAACAGCACCCCCAGCGGCTCCCCGCAGCCCAGCGCCGCCTCCAGGCGGGCGGTGAAGGCGCGCCGGTTGGCCAGGCCCGTGAGGTGGTCCAGCAGCGCGTGCCGCGCCGCCTCCTCGGTCAGGCGCACCCGCAGCAGCGCCGCGGCCCCCAGCGAGCCCAGCGACTCCAGCGCGGCGCGGTCGTAGCGCACCAGCGAGGCCTCCTGCGAGCGGGCCGTCACCAGCCAGCGCGGGCCGGCCCCCTCGCGGTCCTCCACGGGCAGCGCGAAGCCCAGCTCGCCCGGGCCCGGGGGGACCTCGGAGAGCAGCAGCCGGCCGCTGGAGACGACGGCCGAGCCGTGCCGCTGCAGCGCCTGCAGCAGCTCGCCGGGGTCGCCGGCGCCGAGGACCTCCACCGAGGCGCGGAACAGCTCGTGCTGCTGGGTGCGGCGGTGCTCGGCCTCCCGGGAGGACCACGCGGCCACCACGACGGCGACGGCGGGCACGGCCAGCAGCAGCGTCATCCAGTCCGGCAGCCGCACGTCCACCACGCCGCCGAGGTAGCCCAGGGTCGACACGAGCAGGAAGACGGCGCCGCCGACGAGGGTGCCCGGCCCGCGCAGCTCGCGCAGCGCCACCGCCGGGGACTCCGCCGCCAGCGTCAGCAGCGACAGCAGCAGGTCCACCAGGTGGTAGGTCGCGGCCCCGGCCAGCGCCACCAGCAGCTGCCGCGGGCTCGCCGGGTCCGGGGCGCGCAGCGCCTGCACCACGAGCGTGGCGGCGAGGGCGGCCAGGATCGAGGAGCCGGCGTTGAAGACGCGGCTGGTCCAGCGCCGCGCGTCCAGCAGGTAGGCCGCCAGCGCGGTCACCGCCCACGTCAGCAGCGCGGTGCCCGGCGGTCTGGCGGTCAGCAGGTACGCCAGCAGCAGCGGCCCGCACGGCACCGACAGGCCCACCGAGCCGGAGGAGACCGTCAGCGGGAAGCGGGTCAGCACGTGCCCGACGGGCACGCACACCGCCAGCAGCAGCCACAGCCCCGGGTCCGCCCCGTCGCGCCGCCACCAGGCGACCGCGCCGGCGAGCACGCCCAGGCCGGCGAGCAGGACGGCCACGTCCACGACCGTCGCGGGCGCGGGCCAGCCGCGCCCGCCCAGCCCACCCGTGCGCCGCACGCGCCGCTCCTCCCCGCGGGCCGGCCCGTCGCGGCCCGCACCCCGACGTCGGCAGGTCCGGCGCCCGCCTTGAGCCGCACCCGCCCCGGGCGGCGCCCGCCTTGAGCCGCGCGCGGACGGGCGGCGCCCGCGCGGGCGGTAGCCTGAGCCCTGCTGAGATCCCCTCCCACTGCTGGGCCACCGCCCACGAAGGAGCGCCGCGCATGGGCCGCGTCGTCATCGACGTCATGCCGAAACCCGAGATCCTCGACCCGCAGGGCAAGGCCGTCGTCGGCGCCCTGCCTCGCCTGGGCTTCGACGCCTTCACCGGCGTCCGCCAGGGCAAGCGGTTCGAGCTGGAGGTCGACGGGGAGGTCACCCCGGAGGTCCTCGAGCAGGCCCGCGCCGCCGCGGAGAAGCTCCTGTCCAACCCGGTGATCGAGGACGTCGTCTCCGTCCGCGCCGCGGAGGAGGTGCCCGCGTGAGGATCGGCGTCGTCACCTTCCCCGGTTCCCTGGACGACGGCGACGCCCGCCGCGCGGTGCGCCTGGCCGGCGCCGAGCCGGTCGCGCTGTGGCACGCCGACGCGGACCTGCGCGGGGTGGACGCGGTCGTCCTGCCGGGCGGCTTCTCCTACGGCGACTACCTGCGCTGCGGGGCCATCGCCTCCTTCGCGCCCGTCATGGGCGAGGTCGTCGACGGCGCCCGGCGCGGGCTGCCCGTGCTGGGCATCTGCAACGGCTTCCAGGTGCTGTGCGAGTCGCACCTGCTGCCCGGCGCCCTGGTGCGCAACGACCACCAGAAGTTCGTGTGCAAGGACCAGCGCCTGCGGGTGGAGTCCACCGCGACGGCGTGGACGTCGGCCTTCGCGGCCGGGGCGGAGATCACCGTGCCGCTGAAGAACGGCGAGGGCGGCTTCGTGGCCGACGACGAGACGCTGGACCGGCTGGAGGGCGAGGGCCGCGTGGTCTTCCGCTACCTGGGCGCCAACCCCAACGGCTCGCTGCGCGGCATCGCCGGCATCGCCAACGAGCGCGGCAACGTCGTGGGCCTCATGCCGCACCCCGAGCACGCGGTGGAGGAGGGCTACGGCCCCGGCACCGACGGGCTGGGGCTGTTCGCCTCGGTGCTGGGCGCCGGCCTGGCGGCGGTGGGCGCGTGAGCGCCCCGACCGCCCCGGGCGCGCGCACCGGCGCCGCGCTGGACACCGTCGAGCGCGCCGCGGGCACCCCCGAGCGCGCGCAGCCGTGGGCCGAGCTGGGCCTGAAGGCCGACGAGTACGAGCGCATCCGCGGCATCCTGGGCCGCCGCCCCACCGGCGCGGAGCTGGCGATGTACTCCGTGATGTGGAGCGAGCACTGCTCCTACAAGTCCTCCAAGGTGCACCTGCGCACCTTCGGCGAGCACCTCACGGACGAGATGAAGAAGTCCCTGATGGTGGGCATCGGCGAGAACGCCGGCGTGGTGGACATCGGTGACGGCTGGGCCGTGACCTTCAAGGTGGAGAGCCACAACCACCCCAGCTTCGTCGAGCCGTACCAGGGCGCGGCCACCGGCGTGGGCGGGATCATCCGCGACATCATGGCGATGGGCGCGCGCCCGATCGCCGTCATGGACTCCCTGCGCTTCGGCCGGGTGGACCACCCCGACACCGCCCGCGTGGTGCCCGGCGTGGTCTCCGGCGTGGGCGGGTACGGCAACTGCATCGGCCTGCCCAACATCGGCGGCGAGGTCGTCTTCGACCCCTCCTACCAGGGCAACCCGCTGGTCAACGCCCTGTGCGTGGGGGCGCTGCGCCACGAGGACCTGCACCTGGCCAACGCGCGCGGCGCGGGCAACCTCGTGGTCCTCTTCGGCGCCCGCACCGGCGGCGACGGCATCGGCGGCGTCTCGGTGCTGGCCTCGGAGACGTTCGAGGCCGGCGGGCCCAGCAAGCGCCCCGCGGTGCAGGTGGGCGACCCATTCCAGGAGAAGGTGCTCATCGAGTGCTGCCTGGAGCTGTTCCACGCCGGGCTCGTGGAGGGCATCCAGGACCTGGGCGGCGCGGGCCTGTCGTGCGCGACCAGCGAGCTGGCCAGCGCCGGCGACGGCGGCATGCTGATCCACCTGGACCGCGTGCCGCTGCGCGACCCCTCGCTCTCGCCGGAGGAGATCCTCATGAGCGAGTCGCAGGAGCGCATGATGGCCGTGGTCACCCCGGCCAACCTCGACGCCTTCCTGGCCGTGACGCGCAGGTGGGACGTCGAGGCCGCCGTGCTGGGCGAGGTCACCGACGGCGACCAACTCGTGGTGCAGTGGCACGGCGAGACGGTCGTGGACGTGCCGCCGCGCACCGTGGCCCACGAGGGCCCGGTGTACGAGCGCCCCTACGCGCGCCCGGCCTCGCAGGACGCGCTGCAGGCCGACGCCCCCACCGCCGAGCGCCTGCCGCGCCCGGGCACCGGCGAGGAGCTGCGCGCCACCCTGCTGCGCATGGTCGCCTCCCCGAACCTGTGCTCGCGCGCGTGGGTCACCGACCAGTACGACCGCTACGTGCTGGGCAACACCACGATGGCCACCCCGGACGACGCGGGCGTGGTGCGCGTGGACGAGAGCACCGGCCTGGGCGTGGCGCTGAGCCTGGACGGCAACGGCCGCTACGCGAAGCTGGACCCGCGCACCGGCGCCCAGCTCTCGCTGGCCGAGGCGTACCGCAACGTCGCCGCGGCCGGGGCCAGGCCGCTGGCCGTGACCGACTGCCTGAACTTCGGCTCCCCGGAGGACCCGGGCGTCATGTGGCAGTTCGCCGAGGCGGTGCAGGGCCTGGCCGAGGGCTGCGAGGCGCTGGGCGTGCCCGTCACCGGCGGCAACGTCTCGCTGTACAACCAGACCGGCGACCGCGGCCTGGACTCCGCGGTCCTGCCGACCCCGGTCATCGGCGTGCTCGGCGTGCTGGACGACGTCTCGCGGCGCACGCCCTCGGGCTGGCGCGAGGCGGGCCAGAACGTGTACCTGCTGGGCGCCACCCGCGAGGAGCTGGGCGGCTCGGAGTGGGCGTGGGCCGAGCACGGCCACCTGGGCGGGCTGCCGCCGGCGGTGGACCTGGCGCACGAGGCGCTGCTGGCCGACGTCCTGGTGAACTGCTCGCGCGACGGCCTGGTGGACGCCGCGCACGACCTGTCCGACGGCGGCCTGGCGCAGGCCCTGGTGGAGTCGGTGCTGCGCTTCGGCGTGGGCGCGCGCGTGTGGCTGGACGAGCTGTGCGAGCGCGACGGGGTCGACGCCTTCACGGCGCTGTTCTCCGAGTCCGCCGGCCGCGCGGTCGTCGCGGTGCCGCGCGAGGAGGAGGTCCGCTTCACGGACATGTGCACCGCGCGCGGCCTGGCGCACGTGCGCATCGGCGTCACCGACGCCGGCGCCGAGGGCGAGCAGGCGGCCCTGGACGTGCAGGGGCTGTTCACCGTGCCCCTCGCCGAGTTGCGCGCCGCGCACGAGGCGACGCTCCCGGCGCACTTCGGCGCCTGAGCGGCGCCCCCCGCGGGGCGCACCACCCGTCGGCCCCCGCGGCTCCCCGCCGCGGGGGCCGACGGCGTTCCGGGGCGCCCGGGCGAGCGGATCACGTCATGTTGTCTTGACATATGCCAGGAGGCGTCCCTACGGTCGAGCCGCCGGCGCACCACGGCGCGGGCACGAGTTCGACGGGGGAGCGGGCAGCGGCGCGGTCGCCGCCCCGCGGCCCCGGCCACCCGATCGACGCTGCGACGCAGCACGCACGAAGGGTTCCCCATGGCCTCACCGACGCACGGAAACGCCGCCACCGGCCTGCCGGCGCTGCCGCCGGACACCCGCGGACCGCACTCGCGCAGGCTCGGCCTCGTCGCCGTCGTCGCCACCTTCGGCGGCCTGCTCTTCGGCTACGACACCGGCGTCATCAACGGCGCGCTGGAGCCGATGAAGACCTACTTCGGGCTCACCGCGTTCACCGAGGGCCTGGTGACCAGCATCCTGCTGCTCGGGGCCGCCCTCGGCGCCGCCGTGGGCGGGCGACTGTCGGACCGCCACGGCCGGCGCCGGAACATCCTGCTGCTGGCCGGGCTGTTCTTCGTCGGCGCCCTGGGGTGCGTGCTGGCCCCCGGCCTGAGCGTGCTCGTGGTCGCCCGCTTCGTCCTCGGGCTCGCCGTGGGCGGCGCGTCGGTGACGGTGCCGGTCTACCTGGCGGAGATCGCCCCGTCCGAGCGCCGCGGCGGCCTCGTCACCCGCAACGAGGTCATGATCGTCACGGGGCAGTTCGCGGCGTTCGTCGTCAACGCGGTCATCGGCAACGTCTGGGGCGGGCACGAGCACGTGTGGCGCTACATGCTCGCCGTCGCGGCGCTGCCCGCCGTCGCGCTCTTCGCCGGGATGCTGCGCATGCCGGAGAGCCCGCGCTGGCTGGCCTCGAAGGGCCGGGACGCCGAGGCCCTCGCCGTCCTGGAGCAGGTGCGCAGCCCCGAGCGCGCCGCGGCGGAACTGGCCGAGGTCCACGCGCTGGCCGAGCAGGAGAAGCAGGCCCACGTCGGCGGCTGGTCCGACCTGGGCACCCGGTGGGTGCGGCACGTGCTGTTCATCGCCATCGGGCTGGCCGTCTTCCAGCAGCTCACCGGCATCAACTCGATCATGTACTACGGCACCCAGCTGCTGCAGGAGGTCGGTTTCTCGGCCGACGGCGCGCTCATCGCGAACACCGCCAACGGCGCCTTCTCCCTGGCCGGCGTGCTCGTCGGCCTGCGGCTGATCAACTCCGTCGACCGGCGCACCATGCTGCTCGTCGGTTTCGCCGGCACCACCACCGCCCACCTCCTCGTCGGCATCTGCTCCACCGTCCTGCCGGCCGGGGTCGTGCGCGGCTACGTCGTCCTCGCGCTCGTCGTCGCGTTCGTCTTCGTCATGCAGGGCACCATCGGCCCCCTCGTCTGGCTGATGCTGGCGGAGGTCTTCCCGCTGAAGCTGCGCGGGTTCGGCCTGGGCGTGGCGGTGTTCCTGCTGTGGACCACCAACTTCCTCGTCGGCCTCACCTTCCCGCAGCTCGTCGCCGGCATCGGGATCTCCTCGACGTTCTTCGTCTTCGCCGCCCTGGGCGTCGCCGCCCTGGTCTTCATCGCGACCTCGGTGCCCGAGACGCGCGGGCGCTCCCTGGAGGAGCTGGAGGCGCAGTTCCGCCGGGACTACTCCTGACCGCCGGTCGGGGGAACCGTTCGAGGATCGAGGAGAGGCAGGAACGCATGTCCGTCGTGGTCGCCGTCACCGACTCCGCCGAGGGGCGCAACGCCCTGGACGCCGCCTACGCCGAGGCGCGGCTGCTGGGCACCGACCTGGTCGCCGTGAACCTGCGCCTGGGCCCGCTGGACCTCTCCGGCGCACCGCAGGACCTGCGGGTGGAGGTCGTCGAGCGCCGTTCGCGCCGCTCGCGCGAGGAGGCGGTGCTCGACGCGCTCGCCGAGCGGGCCGGTTCCGTGCAGCGCCTGGTGATCGGGGTCCGGCGCCGCTCGCCGGTGGGGAAGGCGGTGCTGGGCAGCCTGTCCCAGGAGCTGCTCATGGAGGCCGACGTGCCCGTCCTGGCCGTCAAGCTGCCCGCCGGGCACCACGGCTGAGACCCCGCGGCGACCCCCGCGCACGACGGCCCGCCACCCCCCGCCGGGGGGTGGCGGGCCGCCGCGCGCGCGGACCGGTCGGCGTGGGCCGTCCGGCGCGCGCCGGTCAGCGCGCGCCGGTGCGGCGGCGCTCCTCGCCCGCGGCCAGCTCGGCGTCGAGGCGCTGCTGCTCCCAGCCCTGCGTCAGCGCCCGCCACAGCACGTCGGCCTGCGAGTCCGGCGCCAGCCCGCCGACCGGCTGGTCGCGGTCCAGGTTCGTGGGGAACGGGTACGCCTCCGCGGCCACCGCCACGACGTCGCGCAGCCAGCGCTCCCCGGCCCCGGCCGCGCGGCGCTCGCGCAGCACCCCGAACACCGCCGAGCTGATCGCGGTGGTGTCCACCGTCTCCATCGCCCGCCCGAACGCCGAGGACACCTGCAGCAGGTTCGCCATCCGCGACACGTCGGCGGACACGTTGGAGCCGGCGCCGTGGAACAGCGCCGGGTTGAAGAACACCGCGTCGCCCGTGCGCAGCGGCAGCTGCACGCGGTGCTCCTCGAAGTACGCGGCGAACTCCGGCTGGTGGAAGGCGACGTAGCCGGCGGGGAACTTCTGCGAGTGCGGCAGGTACAGCGTCGGCCCGGACTCCACGGGCATGTCCACGTGCGCCACCGCGCCCTGCAGCGTCAGCGCGGGGGAGAGGGCGTGCACGTGCGCGGGGTGCGCCAGCGCCCGCTCGCGGTCCACGAACCCCAGGTGGTAGTCGCGGTGGGCGCGCTGGGCGGTGCCGCCGGGGTTGACGACGTTGACCTGCGAGGTGACCTGGTACCCCGGGCCCAGCCACGCCTCGCTCACCAGCGCCAGCACGTCGTTGGCGTAGTAGTCGCAGAACGCCGCCGGCTCGCGCAGGGCGAACTTGTCCAGCGCGCCCCACACGCGGTCGTTCGCGCCGGGCTTGGCGAAGTGGTCCCCGCCGCCGAGGCCGGCGGCCCGCTGCTCGGCGATCAGGTCGCGGAACACCGCGGTGGCGCGCTCGACGACGCCGGTCTCGAATGCGCCGCGGAACACCGCGATGCCCGGGCCGTCGGCCAGGGTGCGCACCAGTTCCGCCTGCACCTCGCGGCGCCCGGCGGGCTCGTCCAGGTGCTCGCGCAGCCGCTCGCCGTAGACGGGCACGCCCTGCTCGACGGCGTCGGCGAACGGGTGCTCCTGCAGCGTCGCCTCCTGCTCGACGAGCGCGCGGAACGCCTCGAGGTCGCAGTCGGCGGGGGTGAACCAGACGGGGGTGCGGGCGGTGGGGGTGGCGGTCATCGTCTCGGCCTCTCTGCCGCGGCGGGATCGGGGCGCTGCCCACGGTAGGGGCCCGCGGGCGCGGCGCACCCGCACCCCCGCGCGCACCCCGCCCGCACCCCGCCCGCGCCCCGCGCGGACCGCCCTCCTCAGACGAGCGCCTCGGGGGCCGGCAGCGCCTGCGGCAGGCGCGCGGTGTCCGCCCACGCGTCGGCCAGGACGTCCACCACCCGGCGCATGCGCTCGGGCGCCAGCGTGAACGGCAGCCGCAGGTACCGCTCGAACGCCCCGTCGACGCTGAAGCGCGGGCCGGTGCTCAGCAGCAGGCCGCGGGCGCGGGCGGCCAGCACCAGCGAGCTGCTGACCGGCGCGCCGAGGTTCGCCCAGGTGCTCAGCCCGCCGGCCACGCGCGGCACCCGCCACGACGGCAGCCGCTCGGCCAGGGCCTCGTGCAGCGCGTCGTGCGAGGCGCGCAGCTGCGCGCGGCGCCGGTCGGCGAACGCGTCGAGCACGTCGACCACCTCGGCGCCCACGAGCTGCTCCAGCACGGGGGTGCCCAGGTCGGTGGGGGAGCGGTGCTCCAGCGCCTCGCGCACGGTGGCCGCGTCGGCGCGCACCCAGCCCAGGCGCAGCCCGGCCCACACCGACTTCGCCAGCGAGCCGACGTGCACGACGTCGCCGGGGAACGGCACCCAGGCCGGCGCGCCGGGGGCGAAGCCGAGGTCGGCGGTGGTCTCGTCGACGACCACGCGCGTCCCGCTGCGCTCGGCCAGCTCCAGCACCTCGCGGCGCTGGGCGGCGGGCATCGTGGCCCCGGTGGGGTTGTGGAAGTCCGGCACCAGGTACGCCACCGCGGGGCGGGCGCGGGTGAACGCCTCGCGCAGGGCCTCCCCGTCCCAGCCGCCGGGGCCCACCGGCACCGGCAGCGCCCGCCCGCCCGCGGCGGTCAGCGCCCGCACGGCCGTGGGGTAGGTGGGCGTCTCCACCAGCGCCCGGTCGCCCGGGCGCAGGAACGTGCGGGCCAGCAGCGCGATGGCGTGCTGGGCGCCGACGGTGACGAGCACCTCGTCGGGGCGCGTGGGCAGCCCGCGCTCGGTGTAGCGCCGGGCGACGGCCTCGCGCAGCTCGGGCACGCCCCGCATCTCGTACCCGGTGCCGCCCAGGTGGCGCGGCAGGGCGCGCACCGCCCGCTCGACGACCTCCTGCAGGCCCTGCACCGCCGGCAGCGCGGCGTTGACGAGGTCGAGCACCTGCGGGTGCCCGGGCGCACCCCCGCTCCCGCCGCCGGCGTCCTCGCCCTCGGCGGGCGCGGCCGCCGCGGGGGGCTGCACCACGCTGCCCGAGCCGCGCACGCTCACCACGTGCCCGCTCTCGCGCAGGGCGGCGTAGGCGGCGGCGACGGTGGTGCGGCTGACGCCGAGGGCGGCGGCCAGCTCGCGCTCGGCGGCCAGCCGGGTGCCCGCCGTCAGCCGGCCGTCCAGCACCAGCAGCCGCACCCGGTCGGCGAGGGCGGCGTAGGCGGGGGAGCGGTCGCGCCAGGGGCCCAGCAGGCCGGCCAGGGGGCGGGCGCCGATCGTCGTCACCGGGCCACCGTAGTGCGATTGGCACTTCCCGTGGTGCGCTCGGGGCGGTCCAATCTCCTGCGTGAGCAGTCCACTCCCGTCCGGCCACCCCCAGCGCGTCCTGCGCCTCGCGGTCGGCCTGGTCCTCTACGGCGCCGCGGAGGCGCTGATGGTCCAGGCGGCGCTGGGGGTGAGCCCGTGGACGGTCTTCGCGCAGGGCCTGTCCCGCCTCACCGGCGCCGGGCTGGGGTGGGTGACCAACGCCGTGGGCCTGCTGGTGCTGCTGCTGTGGATCCCGCTGCGCCAGCGGCCCGGCGCCGGCACCGTGGCCAACGTCCTGGTGGTGGGCACGGTGATCCAGGCCGTCGTGGCGGTGCTCGACCCGCCCTCCTCGCTGCCCGCGCGCGCGGCGCTGTTCACCGCGGGCCTGCTGCTGCTGGCCGTGGCCAGCGGCCTGTACATCGGGGCGCACTACGGCCCCGGCCCGCGCGACGGGCTGATGACCGGCCTGCACGCGCGCACCGGACGGCCGGTGTGGCAGGTGCGCACGGGCGTGGAGGTCTCGGTGCTGGCCGTGGGGTGGGCGCTGGGCGGGGACGTGGGGCCGGGCACCCTGGCCTTCGCCGCGCTCGTGGGCCCGCTGGTGGGCTGGACCCTGCCGGTGCTGGACGTGCGCCGGGCCCCGGCCACCGCCTGAGCCCCCGCGCGGGGCCCCCGGGCGGGACCTTCGTGCGGGACCCCCGCGCGGGACTCCCGGGGTTCAGCGGTCGACGAGGGTGACCTCGAAGGCGTAGCGGCTGGCCCGGTAGACGTGCCGGCCCCACTCCACGGCCCGCCCGGAGTCGTCGTGGGTGGCGCGCTCCATCGTCAGCAGCGGGCTGCCGCGGTGCTCGCCCAGGAGCTGGCACTCCTCGGCCGTGCCGCGCCGGGCGCCGATGCGCTGGCGCGCCACGCGCATCCCCACCCCCCGCGAGCGCAGCACCTGGTACAGGCCGCGCTCGGCGAGGGTCTCCTCGGCCAGGTCGGTGAAGGGCTCGGGCAGCCAGTTCTCCAGCACGGCCAGCGGCTCGTCGGCGGAGCAGCGCAGCCGCCGCAGGTGCAGCACGGGGCTGCCCTCGGGCACCGCCAGGCGCGCGGCGACCTCGCCGGCGGCGGTGCTGACCTCGTGCACGAGGACCGTGGTGCTGGGGCGCTGGCCGTTGGCCGCGAGGTCGTCGTGCAGGCTGGTCAGCTCCACGGGGCGGGTGACCTGCCCGTGCACGACCTGGGTGCCCACCCCCCGCTTGCGCACCAGCAGGCCCTTGTCGACGAGCTGCTGGATGGCCCGGCGCATCGTGGGGCGCGACAGGCCCAGGCGGTCGGCCAGGTGGATCTCGTTCTCCAGGCGCGAGCCGGGCGGCAGCTTGCCGACCTCGATGGCGCGCTCGATCTGCCGGGCGACCTGGAAGTAGAGGGGGACCGGGCTGGACCGGTCCAGGTCGTCGAAGAGGTCGTCCACCGGGGGGCTCCTGTGCTCAGCGTCGCTGCTCAGCCGCTGTCGGCCGTCGCGCCATGCTAACGGCCGGGTGCCTTTCACGTCAGCACGTCAGTTTGTCCTGACATATGCTTGACAGCCCCGGAGGTGCGGAGCAGGCTGGAGCCGTCACCGCGCCGCCGCGGCCCGGGACGACCGCGACCGGGCCACCCCCTCCGGGGGACCGGGCGCACCCGCAGGACGGCCGACGACGACATGAGGGAGGCTCGCGTGAGCAGCAGCGCCGCGTTCGACGTGGTGACGATGGGCAGGGTCGGCGTCGACCTGTACCCCCTGCAGGACGGCGTCGGGCTGGAGGACGTCGAGACCTTCGGCAAGTACCTCGGCGGCAGCGCCACCAACGTCGCCGTCGCCGCGGCCCGGCACGGGCGCGCCTCGGCCGTCATCACCCGCACCGGCGACGACGCCTTCGGCAGGTTCGTCCACAAGGCGCTCGCGGGGTTCGGCGTCTCCGACGCCTTCGTCTGCGCCGTGCAGGGCCTGAACACCCCCCTGGCGTTCTGCGAGATCTACCCGCCGGACCACTTCCCGCTGCTCTTCTACCGCCTGCCCACCGCGCCCGACCTGCGGATCCGCGCCGACGAGCTGGACCTGGAGGCGATCGCCCGCGCCGGGGTGTTCTGGGCCACGGTCACCGGCCTGAGCGAGGAACCCAGCCGCGAGGCGCACCACGTCGCCTGGCGCGCGCGGGCCCGCGCCCCCCTGACGGTGCTCGACCTGGACTACCGGCCGATGTTCTGGGCGGACCCGCAGCAGGCGCGCGCCGAGGTGCGCCGCGCCCTGCCGCACGTCACCGTCGCGGTCGGCAACCGGGAGGAGTGCGAGGTCGCCGTCGGCGAGACCGAGCCGCGCCGCGCCGCGCAGGCGCTGCTGGACGCCGGCGTCGAGGTCGCGATCGTCAAGCAGGGCCCCCGCGGCGTGCTGGGCATGACCCGCGACGAGGTCGTCGAGGTCCCGCCCACGCCGGTGCGCGTCACCAACGGCCTGGGCGCCGGCGACGGTTTCGGCGGGGCCCTGTGCCACGGCCTGCTGGCCGGCTGGGACCTCGAGCGCGTGCTGCGCTTCGCCAACGCCGCCGGGGCCATCGTCGCCACCCGCCGGGAGTGCTCCACCGCCATGCCCACGACCGCCGAGGTCGAGGCCCTGCTCGAGGAGGTCGCCGCCCGTGCCTGAGAACCCCGCCCCCACCGGTTTCGCCAGGGACTACGCGGAGGTCTCGCGCATCCGCGCGTTCGAGCCCGAGCGCATCGCGCTGGCCGCGCGCGCGCGCCGCCGCCGCGAGCACCTGCTGCCCGCCGACGGCCGCCTCATGGTCGTGGCGGCCGACCACCCCGCCCGCGGCGCCAACGGCGTGGGGGACCGGCCGATGGCGATGGCCAGCCGCACCGACCTGCTGGACCGGCTGCGCGTGGCGCTGGCCGACCCGGGCGTGGACGGCCTGCTCGCCAGCGCCGACATCGTCGAGGACCTCACGCTGCTGGGCGCCCTGGAGGGCAAGGTCGTCCTGGGCTCGATGAACCGCGGCGGCCTGCAGGGCGCCGCCTTCGAGCTGGACGACCGCTTCACCGGCTACGACGCGCAGGCCATCGCCGAGGCCAACCTCGACGGCGGCAAGTTCCTCACCCGCATCGCGCTGGACGACCCCGGCACGCTGCCGACGCTGACCGCCTCCGCGCACGCCGTCAGCGAGCTGGCCGCGCGCCGCCTCGTGGCGATGGTCGAGCCGTTCTGGTCGCGCCGGCAGGGCGGCAAGGTCGTGCACGACCTGAGCGCCGAGGGCGTCATCAAGTCGGTGAACGTCGCGCAGGCCCTGGGCCGCACCACCGCCTACACGTGGCTGAAGCTGCCGGTGGTGGAGGACATGGAGCGCGTCATGGAGGCCACGACGCTGCCGACGGTGCTGCTGGGCGGGGACCCGGCCACCTCCCCGGAGGAGACGTTCGCGACCTGGCGCAAGGCGCTGTCGCTGCCGTCGGTGCGCGGGCTGACCGTGGGCCGCACGCTGCTGTACCCGCCGGACGACGACGTGGCCGGCGCCGTGCGCACCGCCGCCTCGCTCGTGCACTGACCACCCCGACGACGGGAAGGAGGGACCGGGACGTGGCGCGCAACCCCCTGCACCTGCCCCGCGGCAGCGCCGCCCGCGACGGCTTCGACCTCGTGGTGACCCCCGAGAGCGCCGGCTGGGGCTTCTCCGGCCTGCGCACGCTCACCCTGCCCGCCGGCGGGCGGTGCACGTTCGCCACCGGGCAGGACGAGGTGCTGGTCCTGCCGCTGTCGGGCTCGGCGCGCGTGGAGGTCGACGGGCGGGTCCTGGACCTGGCCGGGCGCACGAGCGTGTTCGACGGCGTCACCGACTTCGCCTACGTCGGCCGCGACAGCGAGCTGACGGTCTCCAGTGCCGCAGGCGGCGTGTTCTCGTTCCCGGGCGCACGGGCGTCACGCCGCCTGCCCTTCCGGTACGGCCCGGCCTCCGGGGTCCCCGTGGAGCTCCGCGGGGCCGGGCGGTGCAGCCGGCAGGTGAACAACTTCGCCACCCCGGCCGCGTTCGAGACGGACAAGCTCATCGCCTGCGAGGTGCTCACCCCCGCGGCGAACTGGTCCTCCTACCCCCCGCACCGCCACGACCGCACCAGCGAGGTGGAGAGCGAGCTGGAGGAGGTCTACTACTTCGAGTTCCGCTCGCTGGCCCCCGCCGGCACCCCGGGGGCCGCGGACGGGCTGGGCTACCAGCGCGTGCAGGGCGAGCCTGAGCGGCCGCTCGACGTGCTCGAGGAGGTCCGCTCCGGCGACGTCGTGCTCGTCCCGCACGGCTGGCACGGGCCGTCCATCGCCGCCCCCTCGCACGACATGTACTACCTGAACGTCATGGCCGGGCCGGAGGACGAGCGGGCCTGGCGCATCTGCGACGACCCGGCCCACGGCTGGGTCCGCGGCACGTGGGCGGACCAGCCGGTCGACCCCCGCCTGCCCCTGTACACCGCGCCCACCGGCGCCTGAGAAACCCCCTCGAAGACACGGACCGATCGGAGCCGATCGCCATGAGCGCTGAACCCCCCACCCCGGCGGGCACCGTCCGCCTGACCGTCGCCCAGGCGGTCGTGCGCTTCCTGAGCTGCCAGTTCACCGAGCGCGACGGGATCCGCCGGCAGTTCTTCGGCGGCGTGCTGGGAATCTTCGGCCACGGCAACGTGGCCGGGGTGGGCCAGGCGCTGCTGGAGGCGGAGCTGGAGGCCGACGCCGGCGACGGCTGGAAGCCCGCCGCGCCCGTGCCGTACATCACCGGCCGCAACGAGCAGGCGATGGTGCACACCGCCGTCGGCTACGCCCGGCAGAAGGACCGGCTGCAGACGATGGCGGTGACCGCCTCCATCGGGCCGGGCTCGTCCAACATGCTCACCGGCGCCGCGCTGGCGACCGTGAACCGCATCCCGGTGCTGCTGCTGCCCAGCGACGTGTTCGCCACCCGCGCGGCCTCCCCGGTGCTGCAGGAGCTGGAGACCGACACCGGCTACGACGTCTCCGTCAACGACGCCTTCCGGCCGCTGTCGCGCTTCTTCGACCGGGTCTGGCGCCCCGAGCAGCTCCCGTCCGCGCTGCTGGGCGCGATGCGGGTGCTCACCGACCCCGCGCAGACCGGCGCGGCGACGGTCTGCCTGCCGCAGGACGTGCAGGCCGAGGCGTTCGACTGGCCGGCGGAGCTGTTCCGCGAGCGCACCTGGCGCATCGCCCGCCCGGTGCCGGAGCGGGCGCTGGTGCAGGAGGCCGCCGAGCTGATCCGCTCCGCGAAGGCGCCCCTGGTCGTCGCCGGCGGCGGGGTGACGTACTCCGAGGCCGAGGACGCGCTGCGCGCCTTCGCCGAGGCCACCGGCGTCCCGGTGGCCCAGACCCAGGCAGGCAAGGGCACGCTGCCCTACGACCACCCGCTGTGCCTGGGGGCGATCGGCTCCACCGGCACCACCGCGGCCAACGAGGTCGCCGCCGAGGCCGACCTCGTCATCGGGGTCGGCACCCGCTACCAGGACTTCACCACCGCCTCGCGCACCGCGTTCCAGAACCCCGGCGTGCGCTTCGTCAACGTCAACGTCGCCGGGCTGGACGCGGTCAAGCACGCCGGGCTGCCGGTGCTGGCCGACGCCCGCGAGGCGCTGCAGGCGCTGACCGCGGCGCTGGAGGGCTTCTCCACCCCCGACGCGTACCGCGAGCGCGCCGCGCGGCTGAACCGCGAGTGGGACGCGGTGGTGGAGTCCTACTACCGCTCCGGCCTGGGCGAGCGCGAGGGGGTGCTGGCGCAGGCGGAGGTGCTCGGCGCCGTGGACGAGGTCGCCGGGCCGCGCGACGTCGTGGTCTGCGCGGCCGGATCGCTGCCGGGGGACCTGCACTGCATGTGGCGCACCCGCGACCGCAAGGGGTACCACGTCGAGTACGGCTACTCCTGCATGGGCTACGAGATCCCCGGCGGCATCGGGGTGCGCATGGCCGCCCCGGACCGCGACGTGTTCATCACCGTCGGCGACGGCTCGTACCTGATGATGCCCACCGAGCTGGTCACGGCCGTGCAGGAGCACGTCAAGGTGGTCGTGGTGCTGCTGCAGAACCACGGCTTCGCCTCCATCGGCGCGCTCAGCGAGTCGCGCGGCTCGCAGCGCTACGGCACCAGCTACCGCTACCGCGACGAGCAGGGCCACCTGGCCGGCGGGAAGCTGCCGGTGGACCTGGCCGCCAACGCCGAGAGCCTGGGCGTGCGGGTGCTGCGCGTGCGCACCCGCGAGGAGCTGGTGGCGGCCCTGCGCGACGCCAAGGCGTCGGAGGGGTCGACCCTGGTGCACGTGGAGACCGACCTGCACTCCCGGGCCCCCGACGGCGGCGGCTGGTGGGACGTGCCGGTCTCGGAGGTCTCGCACCTGGCCTCCACGCAGCGCGCCCGCGCCGAGTACGAGGAGCACAAGGCGCGCCAGCGCCCGCTCCTCTGAGGCGCGCCCGGCGGGTGCGTCCGGTGGTGCGCGCGGTGCACCGGTGCCACGGTGTCCCGGGCCCGGTGCACCCCGGGGTCGAGAAGGTAAGAATGTCTGGACAAATCCTTGACAGGTCGCGCCCCGCGCGCGACAGTTCCCGTGCCGCGCAGGGCGCGGGAACACGACGACGTGGAGGGTTCTGAAGTGAGCCGCATCACCATCGGGTCGGCCCCCGACTCCTGGGGCGTCTGGTTCGCCGACGACCCGCTGCAGACCCCGTGGACCCGCTTCCTCGACGAGGTCGCCGAGGCGGGCTACGAGTGGATCGAGCTGGGACCGTACGGCTACCTGCCCACCGACCCGCAGCGGCTGGCCGACGAGCTGGCCCCGCGGGGCCTGAGGGTCTCCGCCGGCACGATCTTCGCCGCCCTGCACCGCCCGGACCACTACGACCAGGCCTGGGCCCAGGTCGAGCAGGTCGCCGCGTTGACGCGGGCCGTGGGCGGCACCCACCTGGTGGTCATCCCCGGGCAGTGGCGCAGCGACAAGACCGGCGAGGCGCTGGAGCCGCGCACGCTGGACGAGGAGGGCTGGGCGCGCCTGGCCTCCGGCATGGACCGCCTGGGCCGGGCCGTCAAGGACGGCTACGGGCTGCAGATGGCCTTCCACTCCCACGCGGACACCCACGTGGACACCCAGGACGAGATCGAGCGCTTCCTGGAGATGACCGACCCGGACGCGGTCAAGCTGTGCCTGGACACCGGTCACGTCGCGTACAGCGGCGGTGACAACCTGGACCTCATCCGCCGGTACCCCGACCGGATCGCCTACGCCCACCTCAAGCAGGTGGACCCGCGGGTGGTCGCCAAGGTCAAGGCCGACGACCTCGGCTTCGGCGACGCGGTCAAGCTCGGGGCCATGGTCGAGCCCCCCTCGGGGGTCCCCGAGATGCCGCCGGTGCTGCGGGCGCTGGAAGATCTCGACCGTGACGTCTTCGCCATCGTCGAGCAGGACCTCTACCCGGTCGCCTTCGACGCTCCCCTGCCCATCGCCCGGCGCACCTTCGCCTACCTGCGCTCCTGCCGGCTGCCGCGCCCCTGAGGGCGCGGGGGCGGCCCCCCCCCCGGGCCGCCCGCCCCCCCCCCCCCCCCCCCCCCCCCCCCCCCCCCCCCCCCCCCCC
>NZ_JBJLSG010000065.1:0-26283 GCF_050871925.1 Kineococcus gurbantunggutensis | reverse complement strand
CGTTGTAGGGGGCGGCGTCGTGGTGGCCGATGACCTCCCCGGCGCGCAGCTCGTCGTGCTCGCCGAACCAGCGCGCATCGGCTGGTGGGGTGAAGGAGCGGCAGGCGTGGTGGAAGTCGCGCATCCACTCGCCCGCAGCGACCAGTGCCGCTTCGCTGTGCGCCCACGCGGGCCAGGGCCGGCTGTCCCCGACGGTGTCGCCGGCAAGCTAGGTGAGGACCTCGCGGCCCTGCTCGTCGATGCCGAGCACTTCCGGCGCGCGGGTGAAGCCGACGGCGTGCAGGTGGCGCAGCAGGGCGTGCACGGCCGGGGTGTGCTGCCCGGTGCGCCGGCGCACGCTGTTCCCGACGCGGGTGGCGCCGTCGTTGCGGCCACCGGCCATGCGTTCCTCCACGCCCCGCTCTTCCACGACCGGTTCGTCCACGACGGCGACCGTAGCGTCGTCAGCCGGCCTCGTCACGGGTTGATGCCACTGGCGGGGTGCTCGGCTGGCGCTCGAGCACGGCTGCACCGGAGGCGGGAGGACCCAGTGCCCTGCCACTATCCTCTCCGGTCAATCGGCCCGGGGGCGGCTGGTGCTGAACAGCTCGCAGGTCATGTCGTAGTACCGCTCGGTGCGCCCCAGGTGGTCCATGCCGAGCCTTCGGCACAGGGCTTGCGAGGCGGCGTTGTCGGGGTGGGTGACGGCGAGCACCTCGCTCAGCCCGGCGGCGAAGGCGTAGCGCAGGCCCAGGGTCGCGGCCTCGTGGGCGTAGCCGTGTCCCCAGGCGTCGGGGTGGAAGTACCAGCCGATCTCGGTTTCCCCGGTGGGCCGCGGCGGTGGGGCGCCCCCGGAGGCGGGCAGGGCCACCAGCAGCAGGGTGCCCAGCAGGTGCCCGTCGCGGTGCTGCACGGCCCAGACCCGGTGCACCTGGTCCTGGCGGGATCGCCAGCGGGCGATGAGCTCGAGCGCCTGGTCGTGGCTCCCCAGCACGCGGGGGTGGGCGCCGATGTAGCGCTGGACCTCCCAGCGTGAGCACATGTCCAGGACGAAGCCGGCGTCGTCGGCGGTCCACTGCCGCAGCCGCAGGCGTTCGGACTGCAGTGTCTGCACCCGCTGATCTTGGCAGTAGAGACGCGAGTGGGACGTCCACGACAGCGGGATGACCGTGCGGTTGCGCAAGCGGTCAGCGGGTTGGCGAGGCACCAGACTGCGTCTTGGGCGCGAGGCACCACGGGGCCACGGCCCACCCGGTGGTGGCGGCGCTCGCACCCACTGCGGTGATCACCACCGCCGAACTTGCCCACGCCTGCGCGGGCCAGGTGAGCCACCCGGTCAGTGCGATGAGCACCCCGCTGGTCAGGGCCAGCGCTGCACGCGCCGGCAGCGGACCGGCCCGGGTCAGCGCCGTGGCCAGGGCGCCGGCGACTGCTCCGCTCAGGCCGCCAGCGATCACGCCGAAGAGGCCACCGAAGAGGCCACCGAAGAGGCCGCCGTGGAAGAGCGCACCGGCGAGGGGGAACCCTTCATCGCCGAGCAGGGACAGGGCGCCCACGACGGCGCTGCCGAGGACACCAAAGCCTGCTCCAGCCACTACCGCACGTGCTGGGGTGCAGCGTGGCCACTGCTCGAAGGTGTCGATGAAGGTCGTGAGCCGTCCCTGGCGTCGGCCAAGGCGGCCAGGCTGTGAGCGATCGAGGTCAGGGCGAGGGCTTGGACGGCCTCCCACGTCCCGGGCTTCAGCTTCGCCGCGGTGGCGGCCGCTTGCTCGGCGTGGGTCCTGGCGGCAGCGGCGTCGTGGGTGCTCACGACGATGACTTTGCCGAAGCGGTGTCCTGTTGTCTGGGGGTTGGGCAGACCGCAGGTCGGGCCAGCCCCCGGTCGCGCACTGAGCGCGGGGTGAGCGCGCTGGTGAGGTGTCTGTGCCCTACAGCTCGTCGCGCGCGAGGCGCCACTGCTGCTCGCTGCGTCGGTGCTCCTCGTTGGCGTTCAGGGCAGCCACGACGGCCGGGTCCTCGTCGGCGGCGAGCAGGGCCACCACGTCCTCGGGCAGGAGGTCCTCACCGGCCAGGTACCAGCGGGCGATCGCTGAGCCCTGCCGGGCCAGGCGGTGGGCCCGCGCCAGGTCGAAGGGGAGTCCCTGCGCGGGGGTGTCGGCCCGCTCGAGGGCCAGGTGCAGCAGCGCGGGCAGGCGGTACCTGCCCGGCTCGCCCGACTTGCCCGGCGCGTCCAGCTGGCGCTGTGGTGTCACGTTCAGCATGAGGACCACCTCGCCGCCGGACCAGGTGCTCCAGTCCGCGTCCGGCTCGCCGGGCCGCACCGCTGCCACCTCTGCGGCATCGATCAGCGCGCGCAGTGCATCGGCGAGGTGGAGCAGACGCTCGTACTCCTGCTGGTCGTTGCCCTGCCTGAAGATCGACAGGTTGGGGGCGTGGTCGGCGGACTGCACCGTCCAGGAGGCGTCCGCGGCGCAGGACCACGAGCCGCTGGTGGTGCCGCGCACCCAACCGGTCTCGGTCAGGGCCGTGGCCATCGCCTCGACACTGCTGAGCAGGCCGGCGCCGGTGGCGCGCTGCAGCAGCAGCAGGACACCCTGCGGGATCTCGTGGGTCTGAGCGGCAGTGGTCACGGTGGCCCTCCAGAACGCGGTGGCGCGCGGACCGGCTGATCGTGCGCGAGGTGCCGCGCATCTGTCGAGGCAGGCCCGCAGATCGGCATTGTGTGGGTGAGCGGAAGATCATCAAGCCCACCGCGACGCTGCGTGGTACCCGCTTGGCGTCTGACCACCGACCAGTGCTGAGCACCGGTGCATCACGAGCGCTGCAGGAGTGAGCGGCAACAGCGTCTGGGGTGCTCTGCGGCGGCCCGCGGCAGAGGACCGGGCGGGTGCTCACCGGGCCCGGGAACCACGAAACCCCGCCGGGCGTGGGCCGCTGCGGGGTTGTGTCGGTGATTGTCCCAACTTCCGCCCTGGATGTCAAGCAGCGCTTCGAACGGGGCACCCTCGCTCGACACCTCCCGATGGCCTCTCGCAAGGCCTCTCACAAGGTCTTCCACGGGGGTCCTTCGCAGGGCCTCTCCAGGGCTGATCCAGGCGCCAGGTCGCGTGCCGCCAGGAACCGGTGAGGCGAGGACCCAGCCCGCGCGGCAGGGCAGCCGCCAGGCGGCGGCGGGCCCGCAGTCGCGAGCTGCGGGCCCTACGGTCCCGGCACGGCCCAGGGGCGATCACGAGCGCGGGGGGCGACGGACCACCTGGGCCTGAGCGAGGACGGTGCGGCGAAGCCGCGGGCCGGCGCCGGCGCGTGGTGGCGCCGCGCGGGATGGATCTTCGGGCTCGTGCTGCTCATCGCCGTGGTGGCCGCCCTGGTGCGCTGGACGGTGCGCTGGACAGTGCAGTGAGCGGTGCGCGGGTGCCGGCTCGAAGGTGCGGGTCCAGACGGCACCATGGGCAGGTGCCCACAGTGCTGCAGGTGCCGTGCGTGCTGGCGCAGGAGCTGAGCGATCCGCTGCTGGCGCAGCAGGTGTGCGCCGTGCTGCTGCAGCACCTGCGCTTCCGGATCGAGCGTGTGCACGTCGACGTCCGTCCCGATCGCCGCGAGGAGCTGGGAGCGGTGGTCGTGGAGGCGCTGGTGCAGCTGCGCCTGGCCGGCGGCCGCGGGGTCCGGCACGGCAACGACACCCTCGTGGCGCTGGACGACCCGCAGGCGCACTGGCTGGCGCTGCTGGTCTACGCCGGCTGGTGCCGGCACCTGGAGGTCTTCGACGCCGCCGGTGCCCGCCTGCTGCTGCTGCGCGACGCCGGCAGCGCCGTCGTCGCCGACCTGGAGCCGCAGGAGGTCCAGGCGCTGAACCAGCAGATCGCACCGCTGAGCCTGGCGCCGCTGCAGGAGCCCGACATGGTGGTGCTCGACGAACGCCGCCGCCGGCACCAGGGGTGGCGCGAGGAGCAGCACCGCGCGCTGCAGGAGGCGATCGCCGCAGCGGCCTCGGCGCGCGGGCTCGACCCGCAGCCGCACCCGCAACCGCACCCGCAGCCGCAGCCACACCCGCAGCCGGTGCCGGAGCCGGAGCCGGTGCACCCGGCTGCCGCTGTGGCCGCGCACCTCAGCGTGGTCCTTCAGCCGAGCCAGGGGGAGAGCGTGCGGCTGGACAACGGCACGCAGAGCGTCGACGAGGGCTCGGCCAGCGCGCGGCTGCCCGCCCTGCCCCACGGCTGGCTGGTGGCCGAGGTCAAGGTCCCCGGCCTGCACCGCTGGGCTCTGGGCGAGGGTGAACCAGAACGGCTGGTCCTGCACGACGGGCAGGCGCAGGTGCTCGTGCAGCGCGGCATCGACGGGTTCGCGTGCCCGGTGGGGGAGGCCGAGCCGGCCCCGCCGCCTGGTCGCACGCTGTGGCGCATCGACGTGCGGGTACCTGCGCCGGCCACCTTCACCTGGAGCAGCCGGCTGGACCCGGGCCGCGCGGTGACCTTCACCCTCGTCCTGTCGCCGGCGATCCCGGTACCTGACCTGACCTGCCCTGCCCGCGTGAGTGGCGCGCCGGACCCCGTCGACGAGCTTTAGCGCAGGCGAGGCTGCGACCGCGTGCTCACCGCGTCACAGGTCATCTCGAAAGCGACCGGTTGCGAGACGGCTGCTGTATCGAAGCCACGTCGAGAATGGGTGATCCGTACCGGCTGCCCGATCGCCGGGTGGGTGTCACGCTGAGGTCATGAGCTCTGCGGGCACCACGGCCTCGCGCTCGATCGGGACAGTGATCGGTATCGGGTTGCTGCGGGGCGTGGTGTGCGGAGTGGCGCTGGGTGTGTTGACCGGTGCTGGTTGGGCCGTGTGGAACGGGCTGCAGCCGGCTCCTCCCGGCGTGTACAAGGACCCTTTCAGCGTGGTGCTGGTGCTCTACGTGGCGCTGGTCGCAGCCGTGGTCGGGGCGGTGGTAGGGGTGCTGGCGGCGGGCGCGTCGGTGCTCGTGCTGGTGGTGAGCGCCGGCGCCCGGCGCAGCTGGGCAGTCAGCGTGATCGCCGCCGTGCTCGCCGCTGCGGTCAGTGCAGGGGTGCTGAACCTGGCCGCGCAGAACAGCGATGACCGGTGGCTGAGCACGGCGCAGTCGCTGGTCGTGGCGATCGTCAGCGCGGGGATCGCCTTGTGGCAGCTGCGCAAGGTCGTGCGAGCGGCCGAGGACGCCTGAGAGGGTTGCGACGCGGCTGGTGTGATCCTCGCCTTGAGGTGATCTTGGGCTTGAGGGCGGCGAGTCGTGCGTGCGGTGCCGACTGGGCGAGGTGCAGTCGGCAGATCTAGACGGCATGATCATCCCAAAACCCACGGCGACCTCGCCCGGACGGCGCCACGGGCGTGAGGTTCAACTGCGCTCACGCCGCAGCTGCACCGACGCCGGGGCCAGGTCGATGGTCGACCGCCCCGCCCACGTCGTCGGTGCGTGGACGGGGTGGTCCTGGGCCGGTCCCGGATCGCTCAGGTGAGGTCGCTGGACAGTTGGCTGACCAGGGCCGCCAGCTGCTGGGGTGCTTGCAGGTGCGCCAGGTGTCCCTGGCCGGGCAGCTCGTGGACGTGAGCGTTGGGGACCAGGTGCGCGACGTCGGCGAAGGACGTGCCGTACGGTGCGCGCCCGCGGTTGAGCCCGCCGACGATGAGGTCGACCCGGGCCGCGCGCGTGGCCAGCCGCGCCGGTTGCGGTGCCTCGTCGATCGCCAGGGTCTCGGCGTGGGCCGCAGCACCCAGGCGGCGCAGCTCGGCCCAGGTCGCCTCATCAGCCTGTAGCTGCGCGATCGCCTCTCGATCCATGCCGGCGACCTGGCTGAGCGCGACGGTGAGGCCGGCGTCCAGGTCACCGCCCTGCTGGGCGCGGCGCAGGTCCGGCAGGGCCGCGGCGCCGAAGGGCGCGGTGACCGGCTCGTAGGCGATCAGGTGCGCCACCTGCAGCGCGTTGGCCAGGTGCAGCGCGATCAGGGCGCCGTAGCTCCACCCGAGCACCGCGCGCACGTCGCCGACGGTGCGCAGGACCGCGGCGAGGTCGGCGACCTCGGTGGCCAAGGCGTAGTCGTCGGTCAGGGGGCCGGAGGGGTGCCGGCCTCGCCGGTTGAGCACCACCACGCTCGGCCACCGCGTCAGGTGGCGGGCCACCGGGGCCCAGGCGGCCGCGTCGGACATCGCGCCGGGGACCACGACGATCGCGGGTCCGTCGTCCTGGCCGTGCACGTCGAGGCTGACCCAGCTGCCGTCGACGTCGATGCGCTCGTGGACCGGTCGCTCATGGACCGGTGTGTTCTGGATCGTGTGCTCCACAAACCCTATTCTGGGGCGGTTGCTCTACAATCGTCAACGTGAGCACCACGCAGGGCTCGGCGACTCCCGGCGGATCCGCCGGCCGACCGGCCGGGAGACCCCGTGCCTTCGACCGCGACGACGCGCTGCGCCGGGCGGCGCACCTGTTCTGGCGGCACGGCTTCTCCGGCACCTCCACGCGGGCGTTGAGCGATGCCCTGGGCATCTCCAGCTCCAGCCTGTACGCCGCCTTCGGCAGCAAGGCCCAGCTGTTCGACGAAGCGGTGCGCACCTACGCGCTGCGCTACAGCGCCATCTACGAGCGGGCCGTGGCCGAGGCGTCCATCGCCGGCGTGCTGGAGCGGGTGCTGGTGGACTCCGTGGAGGAGTTCACCCGCGTCCAGGACGGTCACCCGGGGTGCCTGACCAGCAGCGCGGTCATGGCCGATGCCTCCGGCACGCTGGACGTGCGCACCCACGTCGCCGACCTGCAGCGCGCCGACGAGGCGAGGTTGCGCGCGCGCATCGAGCGGGCGGTGGCCGAGGGTGAGCTGGCGCGGGAGACGGACCCGGCCGTGCTGGCCGCTCTGGTGCAGACGCTGTGGCAGGGGCTGGCGGCCCGCGCCGAGCTCGGGGCCGGCCGCCAGGAGCTGACCGAGGTGGCCCGGCTCGCGCTGGCGTTCCTCGCTCCCGCCGATAGCGGGTCGGCCCGCCGGTAGTCGGTCCTTCGTCGAAGCGGTGTGGTCGCGCCTGCCATCGGTGATCCCTCACCGTCCGCAACTTGGCAAGAGCGCAGTGCCTGCGCCACGAATGCGAAGCAGTGGGGGACCGACGATCGAGTCCGACTCGGCGTCGTAGACGCGGACGGCTCCTCTAGGCTGAGGATGTGAACCGACCCACCACCGGCGTGCTGCGCGTGCTGCGCAGCGCCGTGGTGACGGTCGTCATCATCGCCCTGGCCACCGTGGCGCACGTCGCCGGCGGCGGGTATGTGCCCTCCGGGCTGTCCGCGACCGCCGTGGTGGTGCTGCTGGCCTCGGTGGTGCACCTGCTGACCCGCTGGCGGCTGAACACCGCCGCGGTCTTCGCGCTGCTGGGCGCGGGGCAGCTGGTGCTGCACCAGGTGTTCATGGCCCTGGATTCCGCCCGCACCGGGCCGCTGGACGTGCAGGCGCTGAACGCGGTGCCGGTGGGCCGGCTGGCCCACGCGCACTCCCTGAACGCCGACCTGTCGTCGATGTCGTCGATGTCGTCGATGCACGCCGCCGGCAGTGCTGGGGTCGGCGGGCTCGAGGTCGGGCCCTGGGTTCTGACACCGATGCTCGCCGCCCACGTCATCGCCACCCTCCTGAGCGCCTTGATCCTGTCCAGTGCAGAACGGGCGTTGTGGCGGTTGTGGGCGTGGCTGGCGCCACTGGTCGTGGCACTGCTCGCCCCTGCCCAAGTTGTCGTGGCGCGCCTGCCCCGCGCGCCCCGAACCGCCTTCGAGCACCGCCCGGTGCACGAGGTCGTCCTCGCCCGGGCCCTGTCGCGACGTGGTCCACCGGTGGGTCTCGTCCACGCCTGAGCTCTGCTGCTTGCTGGCTGGTGCCGTCAAGGACCCGGTCTGCGGGTGCTCGCCTGGACGTGCGACGTCACCGCTGCCCACCTCGACCACCCCGCCCACCAGGCGGCGTGCCGTCGCCACCTCCCCAGTACCGCTGTGACCGGTCCCGACGCGTCGGGCCACCGGCAGGTCCACGCGCCGCATCGACTCACGTGCTGCTCGCCGCCGTGTGCTGCCGCCTGCCGCCGTGTGCCGCTGCGTGCCGTCGTGTGCTGTGGACGGGAGGTCGCCCGACGCTGCGCTGCCGGCGGGCCCCTGCTGTGAGGACCCACCGTGTCTGCCGACGAACTGCTTACCCCTGCCTCGAAGAGCCCTGCACCTGCGCCGACCACTTCCTCGACCCGTCGCGCGACCACTCCGTCGACCACTCCGTCGACCACTCCGTCGACCACTCCGTCGACCACTTCTTCGATGTGGGCGCGGGTGCGACCGCTAGTGCTGCGCCTGCACTTCTACGCCGGGGTGCTCATCGCCCCGTTCCTGCTCGTGGCCGCGCTCAGTGGCACTCTGTACGCCGCCACCCCGCAGCTGGAGGAGGCCCTGTACCGCGAGCAGCTGCACGTCACCGCCTCGGCGACCCAGCTGCCGCTGGCCGAGCAGGTCCAAGCCGCGGTCGCCGCCCGCGGTGGGCAGGCACCGGTCGCCGTGCGGCCCGCCCCGAGCGCTTCGGACACCACCCGGGTGCTGTTCTCCGACCCGTCCTCGGGTGAGTCCGAGCGCACCGCCGTCTTCGTCGACCCTGGCACCGGGCAGGTCCGCGGGCAGCTGAGCGTGTACGGCACCAGCGGGGTCCTGCCGCTGCGCACGTGGGTGGACCAGCTGCACCGCAACCTGCACCTGGGTGAGCCCGGGCGCCTGTACAGCGAGCTGGCCGCCTCGTGGTTGTGGGTGCTGGCGCTGTCCGGGGTGGGGTTGTGGGTCGCCCGTCAGGTCGGTACACGCTGCTCCGCGGCTGCCGCTACCACCGGGACCACCGGGACCGCCGAGACCGCCGGGACCGCCGGGACCGCCGGCGACGGTGGGCCCGCGGGCCGGCGCGGCGGCGCGCTGCGGCAGGTCCTGGCGCCGCGCGGCGGCGGGGCGGGAGCCGGCCGGGGTGGCCGGGGCCGCACCCGCGCCCTGCACGCCGTGCTCGGCACCTGGATCGCGGTGGGGCTGCTGACCCTGTCCGCGACGGGGCTGACGTGGTCGACCCACGCCGGGGCCCGGGTCACCGACCTGCGCAGCGCGCTGTCGTGGCAGACCCCGGTGGTGGACACGAGCCTGCCCGGTCCTTCCAGCAGCGCCCCTGCCGGTGCCGCCGCCAGTGGTGCCGCGAGCGGGCACGAAGGACACACCGGCCACGAGGGCCACGCCGACCACGAAGGTCACGGCGCGCCCAGCGGTGACCCGGGCGTCACCAAGGCCCAGAGCACTGGCGAGACGAGCCCGGACACCACCACCACCACCACCACCACCACCACCTCGGGCGCGGCGGTGGCGGTGACCCCGGCCGCGTTCGAGCAGGTGCTGGCCACCGCCCGCGAGGCGGGGCTGAGCGCGAGCAGGATCGAGGTCAAGGCCCCGGCCGAGGCGGGCGCGGCGTGGAAGGTCGACGAGGTCGATCGCTCCCTGCACACCCAGGTCGACTCCGCCGCCATCGCCCTCACGACCACCACCACCGGGCAGGTCCTCGACGCGCAGGTCCTGGACGTCGTGCGCTTCGAGGAATACCCGTTCACGGCCAAGCTGGCCCGCTGGGGCATCGATGCGCACATGGGTTCCTTCGGCTGGGGCAACCAGCTGGTCCTGCTCGTGCTGGGGCTGGGGCTCAGCGCGGTGGTCGTGTGGGGCTACCGGATGTGGTGGCAGCGCCGACCCGACCCGGCCCGGCGCCTGGCGGTGGGTCCGCCCGCCCACCGCGGCGCCTGGCGGCACCTGCCCAAGCCTTTCCTGGCCGCCGTCGTGGTGCTCACCGCTGCCGTGGGGTGGGCGCTGCCGCTGCTGGGGGTCTCGCTGCTGGTCTTCCTCGTGCTCGATGCCGTCCTCGGCGGCGTCTACCGCACCCGGTCCCGTCGCCCCGGTGACCTCTCTTCGGCCACTTCCACCTCGACCGGCGGGAGCACCGCGTGATCCTCACCCTGGCGTTCAGAACGCCGGCGCGAGGCGTGCCCGCGCTGTGTGCTGAGCGTGCTCAGGTGCTGTGCGCATCCTCGGTGAATCGCGCGTCGTGCGCCGGTGGGGGCGCCGGTGCTGTCGTGCGCCGGTGGGGGCGCCGGTGCTGGGGTGTCGGTGGTGCCCCGTGCCTGTCGCCGCAGCCTCCCCCCCAGCTGCGCAGTTCGTCCTGCAGCTGCTGCGAAAGGAGCAGTCGGTCCAGGTCAGGTCCAGGTCCGGGTCGCCGCCTGCCTGCCCGCTCGGATCGCTCAGGTGCAGTAGATCGCCGCCGGAACCGGGTCAAGATCCGGGTGCCGACAGCACCCGGAGCGATTTGCGCGTGGCGTCGATCACGTCAGCTCGGTACGTGGCTTGCGCGGGCAGCGGGGATCCGGACAGGTAGGTGCGCGCGGGGTGAGCGATCCACGTGGAGGGGCGAGGGCACTGGCGTGCTCTGGCGGCATGGTGCTCGCCAGCGCTCGCCCAGCGCTCACCGGTCACTCGACGGCCAGGGTGTCAGGGTGCCGTGCTGACCGCCTGAACCTGCGCTACTGGATCCGTGGACGACGCCGCTGCGGCACGGTGCGGTGACGGGCCGGTGCCACCGCACCGTGCAGCAGCCGTGAACAGGTGAGGGAAGGTGCGACCGCGACCATGGCGTGGGACGAGGCGACGGACTGGGCGCCGATCACCATGACGTACGAAGCGGCCCGGCAGTGGTTCACCCGGTAGCCCTGGCGCGGTGAGTTCCTGCTCGATGAGCTCGCCTGGCGCCCACGTTCTGCGAGGGCACGCTCGAAGCGGGCCGGCAGGTGCTGCACGAGCTGCGGACGGGCATCCAGGCGCCGGTGAGCTGGCTGGTCGGGCCGGCCGTGGCACCCCTGTAGAGCTGGCCGCGCACCGCCGCCGGTGCGACGCTGGCGCACGTGGCCACCATCGCCTTGGAGGACGTGGACGGCGTGTTCGAGGCCCTATACGAGCAGGCGTGGCCGCACCACGGCGAGGGTCTGCCCACCCACGGGGTGCTGGAGGTCTTCCACGACTGCTCCACCTTCGGGTGGCAGGCGCACGAGCGCGCCGAGCGCGCCTGGCTGGTGCGCTGGGTGCCGCACCCGCAGCGCGAGGCCTTCGCTGTCGAGCCGGCGGATCTGGACCCGGTGAGCGCCGGGTACGTCAACGGCGCCTTCCTGTGCCGGTGGGTGATGAGCACTGCCTGGTGCTGGAGGTGGAGAGCTTCACGCACCTGAACGGCTGGTTCGGCGATGCGGGCTCGTCGCAGGTGTGGATGCGTGCCGGCGACCTGGCCGCGCTGCTTCGAGGAGGCCTGTGTGTGATCCGCACCGATTGATCCTGGTGCCCGCAGCAGCTGGAGCCTGGGCTGCTGCGTGCCCCGGGGACAGGTCGGTGTCACTGGAACACGCAGCAGACCCCACCTGTGACCTGATCCTGCGGCTGGCCCCTCCGCCTTGTGCTCACAAGCGGAGGGGCCAGGAGCTGAGCTGGGCGCAGCGAGGGCGTTCGCGATCTCCTGGTGCTGGGACCTCACCGGCGGCACAGTTCACCTTGCTGCAGCAGCGGCTGCAGGGAACTGGTGGGCGTGCTCCCGCCCCCGCCGCTTCATGAGCCGCGCCGGTCCCGGACCTTCCTCAGACCTGCCCCGGATTCAACCTGGTTGCTTCAGCGGTGGGTCGAGGCCGGGCGCGAGGTGGTGGACCAGCCGTGGGGGCCGGAGACGACGCGCTCACCCCACCAGGTGCGCCGGGAGGCGTCGAAGCCCTCCACCATGTCCAGGTACTCCACCCCGCCGCTGTTGCCGCTCCAGGACCAGGCCAGCCAGCCGGTACGGCGGCGCGCGGTGTGTTCGAAGATCGCGTCTTCGTCGACGGGGCCGTCGGAGTGGTCGTGCCCGAACTCGCCGACGATCAGGGGCAGACCGCGCTCGTGGAAGGAGTCGACGTAGGCGCGCACCTCCTCGCCCGTGTCGTACACGCCGTACATGTGCACTGAGAACACGACGTTGCGGTGCGGGTCGCTGCGCAGCACCGCGGGCGCGCCCTCGCGCATGGTGCCGCTCCAGTCCTGTCCCCAGTTCGGCGCGTCGACCACGAGGGTGTTGCGGATCCCGGCCCGGCGCAGCGTGCGCACGGCGGCCACCGTCTGCTCGGTCCACTGCGCGGCCAGGGCGTTGCCCAGCGGTTCGTTGCCGATGTTGAGCAGGGCGTGGCGCTCTCGGCCCTTCAGGGCCTGGCGGACCGAGACCCAGTACTGCGCGGCCTGTTCCAGACTGGTGGCCGCGGCGTCGTCTCCGTAGCCGGTGGTGTCGTGGTTCTCCAGCACGCACACCATGCGGTGCTGCTGGGAGCGGTCGATGATCGCGCTGATCTCCTGGGCGCTGGTGGTGCCCCAGCGCCCGCCGGAGGTGACGACGCGGATGGTGTTGGCGCCGGCGGCGGCCATGTCGGCCCACACGTGGGTGCGCTCGGGGTACCAGGCGTGGCCGTGGTTGGCGCCGCGCATGACGAAGGGTCGCCCGCGCCCGTCGAGGAGCTGGCCGCGCCAGACGCGGAAGCCCCGCGCCGAGGCTGCTGCCGGTCCGGCGGTCAGGGCGCTCAGGCCCAGCGCGGCCCCGGACGCGCCGGCGCTCAGGAGTGCGCGGCGGCGCAGCGGGCGGGGCGCGGGGCGGGGCATGGGGTGGTGCTCGGGGTTCGGCACGGGCTTCCTCCGGGAGCGGTGGGTGGTGCGGGTGCGGGTGACGCGCTGGTGCTCCGGTTCGTGCGGGTGGGTCACCCGCTGGAGCACCTGCGCTTCCTCGACCCCGTCGGTGCGTCGTCGCACCGACACCACGTGCGCGGTCGTCGCCTGAGGACCCCTGTGCGGGTGACCTGAGGTTCCCGACCGCCGAGGCTTATTTAACCTCATTGAGATAGGGGGTCAAGTCCGTGCCTGGGGTGTTGTCGCAGGCGTGTCGCGGCCGCCGTCGAGGTGTCCGCGATGATTCTCGTGGGTTCACGAGGGGGTCCATCGAGGTGGGTACTCCTGCGGCGAGCCAGACCTGCACGGGTGCCCAGAGCGCCTGCCTCGGCGGGGCCTGCACGTCCTGCTTGCGGCGCCGGGCGGTACCCGCCACCTGGGCCGGGAAGGGACGGGTCCCCTGCACCTGCTGCCCGTGCCAGCTCGGCTGCTCGTGGAAGCGGCGCGCGCTGCGGGTGGCGCAACGCCCGAGGGGATCAGGCTGACCCGCTGCTGCACGGGCGTCGGGTTAGGGTGCGCCGCCGACCCCTCCGCCGCCGCCAGTGGTGGTTTCGGAGGCGGCTGCCGGGATCGGTGCGGGTTGTGGAGGTGGTGACGGGACCGGGTGGGCGGGTGCTCAGCGGTCGCGGATGGCTGGCCGGACGTGGCGCCGGGGGTGCCGGGGTGGAACCGCGCCGCGCGTGCAGGCGTTGACCGGTTCGTGGATGCACTGGTGCTGGCCCGGGCGCTGGCGGTGGTGGACACCGCTGCCGACGCGGCGCTGATCTGCAGCGCGCAGCGCGCTTACGACCTGCCCGGTCGCAGGCAGCGCTGGGTGCGCCAGTGCGCTGCGGGCGCCGGGTACCTGGCGGTGCTGCTGGCCGGGGACGCGCTGTGGGCGCTGGCCACCGGGCCCTCGCCCGGCGAGCGGGAGCTGTCCGGCGATGCCCTCCTCGTCGGGGAGGGCCCCGCCGGGGAGGGCTTCGGCGACGAGCGCCTCGTGGAGGGGGGCTCCGCTGGTGGGTGTGCGTTCGAGGAGCCCGGGGTGCACGAGCTCGGTGGGGGTGGGTCCGTGCGTCCCGGGCGGGGCCTGGCCCCTTCGCTGCGAGCGGTGCTGCCCGATCACGAGGTCGCTCTGCTGGCGCGCTTCGGTGGCACGTGCCTGGCGTGGGGCGTGCTGTGGTGGGCGGGGCGCTCGGTACCCGAGCGGATGCGCCGGCGCGGGATCGCCCGCCCGAACGCGCTGCTGGCGCCCGCCCTGGCGGTGGGTTTCGCCGCGAGCACGGCGCCGACGTGGTGGGCTCACGCGGAGGGTCGAGCCGCCGCGGTCGGACGGTGAGCACCTGCCCGCCCTCGATGAACGACTCGTCGTGGCCCGGCACCGGCCAGGATGCTGAGCACGGGCGTAGGCCGGTGGTGTGGTGCAGCTGGCAGTGATCCGGTCGGTGGTGACGGCGTCTGACCCGCGTTCCAGGACGGCGCACTCGTGACCTGCTTGCCCGGGCTCGCGTGCCGGATGACGGTGGTCATGACCCGGTCCACTTGACGGCGCATCCGAAGGACAAGCTCATGATCGTGCTGTCCGAGGAGCCAGGCCAAGCTCTGCTGGCGTTGCTGCCGTGCGTGCCTCATGCGCGGCGACTCCGGTGGCGCGTGCCACGATGCGATCGTGACTGCGCGCGCTGGAGGACGACTGACGATCGCGGACGTCGCCCGGGCCGCCGGAGTCTCCACCAGCGCGGTGTCCTACGCGCTCAACGGCAAGCCGGGGGTGTCCGAGGCCACCCGGGCGCGGGTCATCGAAGTCGCCGGTGAGCTCGGTTGGCGCCCGCACAGCGCGGCCCGCTCGTTGTCGGCCGCCCGCACCGGCACGGTGGGCCTGGTCCTGGCGCGCCCGGCGAGCACGCTGGGTGATGAGTCCTTCTACATGCAGCTGATCACGGGCATCGAGGCGGAGCTGGCCGAGCAGGGCACCGGGCTGCTGCTGCAGCTGGTGGCCGATGAGGACGCGTGCGTGGAGGTCTACCGGCGCTGGGCTGCGCAGGGGCGTGTGGACGGGGTGCTGGTCACCGACGTCGTGCGCGAGGACCCGCGCCCGGCGTTCTTGCGCGGCGCTGCCCTGCCGGCGGTCGTCATGGGCGGGGAGGTGGCTGCGGGACTGCCCAGGGTGGTCGGTGACGACCAGTGGGCGGTGCAGCAGGTCGTGGAGCACCTGGCTCAGCTCGGGCACCAGCGCATCGCCCGCGTGTCCGGTCACCCGGGGTTCTTGCACGTGCACCAGCGCGATGAGGCCTTCGTGGCGGCCGCGCGCTCGGCGGGCCTGCGCCCTCAGGTGGTGCCCACGGACTTCACCGCCCAGGCCAGCAGGCGTGCCACCGCCGGCCTGCTGGCGCACAGGGCCCGTCCGACGGCCGTGGTCTACGACAACGACGTCATGGCCGTCGCCGCTCTCGCCGCCGTCCACGCGCAAGGGGTCCGGGTGCCCGAGGACCTCTCGCTCGTGGCGTGGGACGACTCGACCCTGTGCTCCCTGGTGCACCCGCGCTTGACGGCGGTGGCGCGCGACATCCGCGCGCTGGGTGCGCTGGCGGCGCGCCGGCTGCTGGCGCTGCTGAGCGGGGCGCAGGTCGAGGTGGACGAGCCCGGGCCGCCCTCGCACCTGGTGGTGCGGGAGAGCACGGCCGCCCCGGGCCCGGGCCCGGGGCTGGGGCCGGCGCGGGGTTGAGGAGAACCGTGACCGCTGGTCGCCGGCTGCTGGCCGGTAACCGGTAGCCGCTGATCGCACATCACTGGCGGGTGACCGGTGACGGCGACCGTTGACATTAAGCGCTTAATGCGTCACGGTGGCGCTGCCAGCGGGTGGTGGTGAAGACCACCCCGCGGCCCGTCGAAGGAGACGAACGTGCGCAGACGCACCCTCGCCAGCCTGCTCGCCACCACCGTGCTCGCCACCTCCGGGCTCGCTGCCTGCTCCGGTGGAGATTCGGGGGACTCGGGTGGTTCCAGCGGGCAGTCCCTGACCTACTGGGCCAGCAACCAGGGCACCAGCTTGGACAACGACAAGGAGATTCTCACCCCCGAGCTGGAGAAGTTCACCCAGCAGACCGGGATCGAGGTGGAGCTGGAGGTCATCCCCTGGGACAGCCTGCTCAACCGCATCCTGTCCGCCACGACCTCCGGCGAGGCGCCGGACGTGCTGAACATCGGCAACACCTGGTCCGCCTCGCTGCAGGCGACCGGTGCCTTCTTGCCCTTCGAGGACGAGCAGTACGAGGCGATCGGCGGCAAGGAGAAGTTCCTGCAGTCCTCGCTCAGCTCCACCGGCGCCGAGGGTGAGCCACCGACGTCGGTGCCGCTGTACGGCCTGGCCTACGGGCTGTTCTACAACAAGCAGATGTTCGCCGACGCGGGCGTGCAACCGCCCACGACGTGGGCGCAGCTGGTGCAGGCCGCCGAGCGGCTCACCGACCCCGCGACGGGGGTGTACGGCATGACCGTGGCCGGTGCCAGCTACACCGAGAACGCCCACTTCGCGTTCATGTTCGGCAAGCAGAACGGTGCGGAGTTCTTCGACGACGCCGGTGAGCCGACGTTCACCGAGGACGGCAACGTGGCGGGCCTGAAGCAGTACCTGGACCTCATGGCCACCGAGAAGGTCGTCAGCCCGTCCGCAGCGGAGCACCCCACCACCAACGACATGATCGAGGACTTCACCTCCGGCAAGGCCGCCATGTTCATGGGCCAGAACAACTCCGCCGCCACGATCGAGTCCAACGGCATGACGACCGACCAGTACGGCGTCATCCCGATCCCGATCCTGGATCCGCTGCCCAGCGGCGGTCAGCGGGTGAACAGCCACGTCGCGGGCATCAACATGAGCGTCTTCGCCGACTCGGACAACACCGAAGGCGCGCTGCAGCTCGTGGAGTTCATGACCAGCAGGGACGAGCAGGTCGTGCTCAACCAGAAGTTCGGCTCGCTGCCGGTCACCCAGGAGGCCTCCAGCGACCCGGCCTTCCAGACCGAGAACTTGAAGATCTTCAACAGTGTCCTGGCCGACACCGCTGCCGCGCTGCCGATGATCCCGAACGAGAGCCAGTTCGAGACCACGGTCGGGCAGGCCATGCAGGACCTGTTCGGTCGCATCGCGACGGGGCAGGCGGTCGGCGATGCGGAGATCACCGAGGCCCTGCAGGGTGCTCAGGAGCAGATGGCGAGCGGGTCCTAGCTGATGGCCACCACCGCGTCGAGGCCTGGGGTGGTCACCGGCAGGCGGCGTCCACCCCGGCGGCCGCGCAGCGTCCTGGCGCCGCGCTGGCTGCCGTACGCGCTGCTGGCGCCGGCGCTGCTGTTCGAGCTGCTGGTGCACATCGTGCCGATGCTGACCGGCATCTACATCAGCACCTTGAAGCTGAACCAGTTCTTCGTGCGGCGCTGGTTGGAGGCTCCCAGCGCAGGAGCGGGCAACTACGAGATCGCGCTGAACTTCGACGGCGCCATCGGCGCGTCCCTGCTGCGCTCCTTCGCCGTCACCTTCGCCTTCACCGTCGCCACGCTGGCCCTGTCCTGGACGCTGGGCATGTTCGCCGCCGTGCTGCTGCAGCGCGACTTCCGCGGCCGCGCGCTGCTGCGCACGCTGTTCCTCATCCCGTACGCGCTGCCGGTCTACGCCGGAGTCATCACCTGGAAGTTCATGCTCGGTCGCGACAACGGCATGGTCAACGCCCTGCTGGGCGACCTGGGCATCACCAACGGGGACACCTTCTGGCTGCTGGGGGGCAACGCCTTCGCCTCCACCGTGGTGGTGGCCGTCTGGCGGTTGTGGCCCTTCGCCTTCCTCACCCTCATGGCGGGCCTGCAGTCCATCCCCAATGACGTCTACGAGGCCGCAGCCGTGGACGGGGCCGGGCTGTGGCAGCAGTTCAAGAGCTTCACTCTGCCCATGCTGCGCCCGGTCAACCAGGTGCTGCTGCTCGTGCTGTTCCTGTGGAGCTTCAACGACTTCAACGTGCCGTACATCCTCTTCGGGCAGTCGGTGCCCCAGTCGGCGGACCTCATCTCCATCCACGTCTACCAGTCCTCGTTCATCACCTGGAACTTCGGTGTGGGATCGGCGATGAGCGTGCTGCTGCTGCTGGTGCTGCTCGTCGTCACCGCCATCTACCTGCCGCTGACCAACCGGAGGCTGCGCGATGCGTGAACCGCTGTCCTTCCGCGTGCTGCGGGTCGTCGGGCTGACGCTGCTCTCGCTGTTCGTGCTGGCGCCGATCTACGTCATGGTCTCCAGCTCGCTGAAGCCGCTGGGCGACGTGCAGGGCGAGTTCACCTGGGTCCCCTCCACGCTGACGGTGCAGCCCTTCATCGACATCTGGTCGACGATCCCGCTGGCGCGCTACTTCGCCAACAGCCTGGTCATCTCCCTGCTGGCGACGGTGTGCTCGGTGGTGCTGGCCATCTCCGCGGCGTACGCGATCAGCCGTTACCGCTTCCACGGCCGCAGCGCCTTCCGGGTCACCGTGCTCTCCACGCAGATGTTCCCCGGCATCCTGTTCCTGCTGCCGCTGTACCTGATCTTCGTCAACCTCGGCCAGCTCACCGGCTTCGCGCTGCAGGGCAGCCGGGTGGCGCTGGTCATCACCTACCTGACGTTCTCGCTGCCCTTCGCGATCTGGATGCTCGTCGGCTACTTCGACTCCATCCCGCGCGAGCTGGACGAGGCGGCGCACGTGGACGGCGCCGGACCGGTCGGTGCGCTGGTGCGCGTCATCCTGCCCAGCGCCGCCCCGGGCATCGCCGCGGTCTCGATCTACTCGTTCATGACCGCCTGGGGTGAGACGCTGTTCGCCTCCGTCATGACGAACTCGACCTCGCGCACGCTGGCGATCGGGCTGCGCGAGTACTCCACGCAGACCAATGTCTACTGGAACGAGGTGATGGCCGCCTCGCTGGTGGTCAGCGTGCCCGTCGTGGCCGGCTTCCTGTTGCTGCAGCGCTACCTCGTGCAAGGGCTGACGGCCGGTGCCGTCAAGTAGCCGGGCGCCCACCGACCCCACCGGCGACCCGGCCGGCGACCGCGCCACCGATCCCGTCATCGACCCCACCACCGACCTCGTCGGTGATCGCTCCGGTGATTCCGCTAGCAGTTCAGCCGGCCACCCCACGAGACCCCCCGGGAGAGCCCCGTGCGCCGTCCGCGCTCCGTCCTGTCCGTGAACGGAACCCCCACCGCCTGGCTGGGGGTCAACTTCTGGTCACGCTCGGGTGGGCCGCGGATGTGGACGCGCTACGACCGCGATCTGGTCCGCGACGAGCTGCGCATGCTGTACGAGCACGGGCTGCGCCAGACCCGGTCCTTCTTCTACTGGCCGGACTTCGTGCCCGAGCCCGGTGTGCTGGCCGAGCAGCCGGTCGAGCACTACCTGGACTTCCTCGACGCGCACCTTCAGATCGGCATGACGACCATCCCGACGTTCCTCGTCGGGCACATGTCGGGGGAGAACTGGGACCCCGCCTGGCGCGGGGAGCGCGACCTGTACACCGACGTGTGGCTGGTGGCGCAGCAGTCGTGGTTCATCACGCAGATGACCCGCCGCACGCACGAGCACCCGGCCGTGGTCAGCTGGCTGATCAGCAACGAGATGCCCATCTACGGCCGGCGCCACGACCAGGCGCCGGCGGCCACGAAGGACGTCACCGCCTGGGCGCAGCTGGTGGTCTCCGCCGTGCGGGCCGGTGGTGCCGCCCAGCCGGTCTCCATCGGCGACGGCGCCTGGGGCATCGAGGTCACCGGGCAGGACAACGGCTTCTCGGTGCGCCAGCTGGGCCGGCTGAGCGACTTCACCGGCCCGCACGTGTACAAGATGGACAGCGACCCGATCCGTCAGCACCTCAACGCCGCCTTCGTCTGCGAGCTGGCCGCCGTCACCTCCTTGCCGGTGGTGCTGGAGGAGTTCGGCCTCACCGACGAGTTCGCCTCCGCATCCAGCCAGGCCACCTACTACCGCCAGAGCCTGCACTCCAGCCTGCTGGCCGGGGCCACCGGCTGGCTCGCGTGGAACAACACCGACTACGACGACCTGGCGGAGCAGGCCCCGTACTCGCACCACCCCTTCGAGATGCACTTCGGGATCACCGACGCCACCGGCGCACCCAAACCGGCGCTGCGGGAGCTGGCGGACTTCTCCGACGTGCTGGCCGACGTGGACATCACCCGCACCCGCCGCGCGGACACCGACGCCGCTCTCGTCGTGACCTCCTTCCTGGAGCGCCACCACCCCTTCACCCGCCCCGCCGACTCGGAGTTGGCGTTCCGCTCGCTGCGCCAGGCGTACGTCGCGGCCCGCGAGGCCGACCTGCCGCTGGTCTTCAGCCGGGAGGTGGACGGTCTCGATCAGGACGCCTCGCTGTACCTGCTGCCCTCCGTGCGTCAGCTGCTCGCGCCCACCTGGGCGTGGCTGCGCGAGCGCGCCGAGGCCGGTGCGACGGTGTACGCCTCGGTGTGCGCAGGCGATGAGCCCGTGCAGCGCGGCCCGTGGGTGCCTCACCTGGGCGAGCTGTTCGGTGTCGAGCACCAGCTGCTCTACGGGCTGGCCGAGCCAATCGAGGACGACGTCGTGCAGATCCGCATCGTGCGCGACTTCGGCTCGCTGCGCGCCGGGGAGGTGCTGCCGGCCCGGGCCGCCGGCACCGCCGACTCGCGCACGTACCTGCCCGTGGTGCCCGCCGGCGCCGACGTCATCGCCACCGACGCCCACGAGCGCCCGCTGCTGCTGGAGCACCGGGTGGGCGCCGGGCGCATGGTGCTGAGCACCTACCCGCTGGAGAACATGGCCGCCTGCTCGGCCCGCGTCAACCCCGAGCCCACCTGGCGCGTGTACGACGCCCTGGCGCTGCTCGCCGGTGCCCGCCGCGACGTGCGCGTGGCCGATCCGTTGATCATGTGTGACGTGCTCGAACGCGAGGACGGCACCCGCTTCGCGTGCTTCCTCAGCCAGCACCCGCAGGAGGTCGTCGCAGACGTCCAGGTGCGTGGACGGCTGCTGGAGCGCACCACGGGAGCCGATCTGCGCGGGCGGGTGCGGCTGGCGCCCCACGGCGCGCTGGTCACCCGCCTGACCACCTGACTCGCCTGACTCGCATGACCGCCCCGGTCCGCCGATGAGGTCCCTTCCACCGCACCGCCCAAGCACCTGACGATGCCACCGGAGCGTGCGGTCGACCTGTTCCGCTGTGCAGCAGCTACGCGCGCAGGGCGCCCCCGGACGCTTTGGGCGCCAGATCGTCACCCCTGTCGCGACGCGGTGAGTTCTGCGTAGGCTCCCGTGGCGTGAGGACGGACAACGCCGGCGCGGACGTCTTCGACGGCCGGGCCGCTGCCTGGGCGAGCTGGCAGGGCGAGCCCTGGGGGCGGCTGCGCTACGAGCTGGTGGCCCACACCCTCACCCGTGCCCTGGCGCACCGGGCCGGGCGGCTGCGGGTGATCGACGTCGGTGGCGGTGACGGCGCCGACAGCCTGCCCCTGGCCCGGGCCGGGCACGAGGTGCTCGTCCTCGACCACGCCGCCGAGCTGCTGCAGGCGGCCGACGAAGCGGCAGCGGCCGCGGGCCTGAGCCAGTCGGTGCGCACCATCTGCGCCGACTTGGACGACCTGGACCGGGTGCGGCTGGACGGTGCCGGGCTGGCGGGTGCCTTCGACGTGGTGCTGTGCCACAACGTCGTGCACTACCGCGCCGACCTCGAGGGCACGCTGACGCAGCTGGTGCGGTTGCTCCGCGCCGCGGGCGTGATCTCGGTGATGGCGCCCAACCCGGCGATGGACGTGCTGGCCGCTGCGGTGCGGCGCACCGACCCGCGAGAAGCGCTGGCGGTGCTGGATGCCGAGACCGTGCACGGGCGCACGTTCGACCACCCGATGCGGCGGGTGGAGGCGGCCACCGTCGAAGCTGCGTTGCAGCGGGCCGGGTGCGAGGTGGAGCACCGCTTCGGCATCCGCTGCGTGATGGACCTCATCGTCGATGACGAGCTCAAGCGCGATCCGGGCTTCTACGACCGGATGCGAGAGCTGGAGGTGGCGCTGTGCGAGCGCGAGCCGTACTGGCGCAGCGCGCGCTTCTGGCAGCTGACGGCGCGTCGGACGTCTTGATCGGGTGCGGACCCGGCCTTTGGGCGGTACCGCAGCAGGAGCCTCGACCGACTGCTGGCGATCGTCGACGATCGGGCACGGGAGTTCAATCGGCCGATCGTGATCGCGCTCGCAGGGCGCCGGGAGCACTGGCTCGAGCGCTCTTACGTCTCGGGGTCACCGGTCGGCTCGCCGGGGCCGGTGTTGATGACGCAGAAGAGGTTGCCCTCGGGATCGGCCAGCACGACATGTGAGGCGTCGGGTGCGTAGGTCCACGGCGTGCGGCGCGCACCGAGGGCGATCAGGCGCTGCACCTCCGAGTGTTGCTCGACGGCGCTGGCGGTGCGCAGGTCCAGGTGGGTGCGGTCGCTGGTGTCCAGGGTGAGGGCGAGACCTTCTCCGTGCTCGGGGACCAGCACGGGAGCGCAATCGTCGCCGAGGGTGTCCTCGCGCGGCCGGTAGCCCAGGGCGCTGCACCAGAAGCGGCTCGCGCGGTGCAGGTCCTCAACGTGCAGCACGATGCTGTCGATTCGCATGTGCTTACGGTAGTGATCCGGGCCCTGGCTCGTCCGGGGGCGCGCTGCCCGCCGGTGCCCGCGGTTGCCCCACCGCCGGCCGGTGGGGCGGGTGGTGGCGCCCGTCCGTGATCGGCCCAAGGGCCTGCGCGTGCGGACGTGCGCCCGGGTTCAGGATGCAGGCGCCGCAGGCTGAGCAGGTGGATCAGACACAGCAGACGCAGCGGGCGCAGGGCCGAAGCGGGCGAGGTAGCCGTAGGCGCGCTGCCAGGGCGAGCGGGCGTACAGGTGCGGCGGCAAGTGGTGGTGCTGCACGCAGAAGGTGTCCAGGTCGCTGGTGATGATCAGGCGCTCCCACGCGGCGTCCGGCTCTGCAGCAGCCGTCACCTCCAGCAGCTCGACTTCCAGCGTCCAGCCGTCGTGGTCGAAGGCCCAAGTGCCGTTGCTGACGTAGACGTGGCTGGCGTGCTTCTCGCCGGTCTTGCGCAGGGCGATGGTGCAGAAGCCGGCGTCGGGGTGGGTGTGCTGGAAGGCGAAGGCCAGGACGTGGCAGGCGCCGGAGGCGAAGAAGGCCTGGTCGCTGCGGTGCCAGGACAGCTCCTGGTCGGCGCGCTGCGCCGGGGTGCGGCGGTAGGCGCTGCAGGGCTGGTACACGCAGCCAGCGTGCCGCTCGTCCTCCTGCGACGCCAGGGGGTGCACCGCAAGGAGTGTCTGTGTGTGGGCGCAGGCGTGGAGTCGGCCGACCACGATCGCGCGTGCAGGGCGCTGTGACCTCAGGCGGTCAGGGCGACACCTCGACCAGCACCTAGGCCAACACCTCCGGTGGTGTCCTGGAGCCCTCCCTCACGCGGTGGCTTGCAGGCCGAGGTCGTGCCTCAACTCCACCGGGTCCATCGGGTCCACCGTCCCGGTCCCACCACGGCGTGTCGGTGAGATCACCGCTGCACGCCCGCTCGCCCGCGCACCGCGGGCTCTGCTCGTGCCAGCGGTGCTGGTCCGCCAGCCGCGGCGCGGTGCTTGAGCAGCTGGCCGGTGCCGGTGGCCGGTGCCGGTAGGGCGTGCGGGTGGTGGGTGCGGGTGCTGGGTGGACCGCTCAGGACGTCGTCACACCACCCGTCTGCGGTTGGGGCAGTTCCAGGACCTGCTCCGGGGCGGCTTCGGCCTGGCGCTGCCCGTTGTAGACGGCGCGGTCCAGCTCGCCCTCGGCGTTGGCCACCAGGACCGCCACGAAGGTGTCCCCGTTGACGTTGAGGAAGGTGCGCATGATGCCGGTGAACCAGTCCACGGCGATGAGGATGCCGATGGCCTGCACCGGCAGGCCCAGCGAGGAGGCCAGGAACATCGCCACGACGGGGAACCCGCCGGGCACGGTGATGGTGCCCATGTTCAGCAAGATGGCCAGCGCCATGCCGAAGACGACCTGAGTCGCGCTCAGCTCCACCCCGCCGGCCTGGGCGAGGAAGAAGACCACGATCGTGTAGTTCAGCACCGCGCCGTAGCTGCCCATGGTCAACCCCACCGAAAGGGTGAAGTTGGCCACCCGCCGGCTCACGCCGACCTTCTCCACCGTGTTCTTCAGCACCGTGGGGAAGGTGACGGCCGAGCTGGTGGTGGTCACCGCGATGCTCGTCTGCTCGGCCAGCTTGCGCGGTAGCGCGGCCGGGTTCACCCTGGCCCGCACCGCGACGACCGCGACGAACAGCACGGTCAGCACGAGCACGCCGAGCAGCGTGGTGCCCAGGTACTTCAGCGCCGTGGTCACCACGCTGAAGCCGACGTCGCCGGCCAGCGCGGCGAGCAGGCAGAACACCCCGATCGGTGCGGCGTGCATCACGAGCTTGAGCAGGGCGAGCACGACCTGCTGGAGCTGGTCGAAGAGGTCGAGCACGAGGGTCTTGCCGGTGCGCGCGACGTAGCCGTTCAGCGCCACCCCGAACAGCAGCGAGAACACGATGATGGGGACCATCGTGGCGGTGGACATCGCCTCGAAGATGTTCGTGGTGACGAAGGCCGTGATGGTGTCCTGCCAGCCGGTGGTGCTCCCGGCGGGCTCCTGCAAGGTGGCATCGAGCGGGCCGGTGAAGACCATGCCCTCACCGGGGCGGATCGCTTGGGCCAGGGCCCACGCCACCAGAGCCGCCACCACGGAGAAGCCCAGCATCCAGCGGAAGGTGCGCAGCGCCAGGCGCCCGGTGCCCGTGCCCGCCATCGCCCCGGTGGCCACGATGACCGAGGTCATCACCAGCGGCACGATGGCCATCTGAATCAGTCGGATGAACAGGTCGCCGACGAACTTCAGGTTCGCGGCCCACGGTCCTGCCAGCAGGCCGAAGGCGACACCGGCCAGGGCTGCCACTGCGATCTGGGCCGCGGGGTGGCGCAGGGTCCGCATCGGTGCGCTGGTCGCCACTGGTCCTCCACGGCTCGTCGGTGCCCACCGGGTGGTGCGGCGCGTCCCATTGAGCCCAACCCCGGTTTCGGCTCCGTTACGGGCCCGTCACGCCCGCGTGACGCGAGCGCGGGAGCGCATCTTCCTCAGGTGCGCCCGGGCTGGTTGCTCATGGACTGGCCGCTCGAGGGTGGGTTGCTCTGCAGGGGGGCGAAGAGGGGGGTAGATACACGTGACAACGTGGGCACGTGTCCGAAGCAGGTTTCCTGCATGACCGAGTGACAGCGTGACCTGGCTTGCTGGGGTGCTGCGCGACCCGGTGACAGGCCACTGTCAGCGGATCGCGCAGCAGAGTTTCCTGTGGGGCGCGCGACGGGTTCTCCCAGTCGCAGCAGGTGCGCAGGGTGCGACCGGGCTGCGTGCAGGTCCAGCTCGCAAGCCGTCCGGGTGCCGCGCGCTCTCGCCCCGGGGCGTGTGTATCTAGTCCGGCAAGGGCTGGGGTGCTCACCGGCGCCGGTACAGCTCCAGCTCGCTGGCCGAGGGCACGGGCACGCCCTGCGGTGCGCTCAGGTGCTGTCGTGCTGGCTTAGGTTCGAGGGCCTCGCGTGTCGGTGCTTCGGGTGCCAGGGCCTCGGGCGTGAGCTGTCCGCCGGGTCCTTCAGCGTCGGTCCTGTCCTTGGCGACGTCCTGCTCCGCATCTTGCAGGGCGTCGTGGTCGGCGTCCTGGTCGGTGCGGGGACCGGTGAGCGCCTCGCTGGTGCGGCCCTGGCTCTTCCTCGGCCACAGGATCGCCGTCAGGGTGGCAGCGGTGACGCTGGTGGTGAGGACCACGGCAGCCAAGGGCGCGTAGGCCTCCACTTGCGAGCCGGTAACGTACCCCCAGCCCAGGCCCGGCAACCACCCCAGCACCTGGGTGCTGACCCCGGCGCACCCCAGCGCTGCGAGCCCGGTGGTGGTGGCGGCCACGAGCGTGGCAGCGGCGCGGGCCAGGGGCGTGGGCACCAGCGCGCGGGCCGGGGCGGTGAGCGCCGGGGCGGTGAGCACCACGGCGGCCAGCAGGACCAGCGGCACCAGGGTCATCAGCGGCAGCAGCGGCATCGACTGGATCGCCCAGAAGCTGGACCAGCGGGCGCCGAGCAGGTCCGCACCGTGCAGCACCCGCTGCGGGGAGGTGGAGGGGTCGTCGGCCGAGCCCGTGAGCACCTTCCAGGCGAGGCGGGCGATCACAGCTACCGGCAGCGCGGCGGCCAGGACGAGGAACCACGCGGCCCAGCCCTCGAAGGCTCTGCGGTGGTGCATGCTGCAACGCTATCGACGCGCTCCAGGCTTCGCTGGCGGGTCTGGCGGGTCTGGCGCGCACGCGATCGGCCGCGGGCGTGTTCGAGCGAGTGTGCTGCAGCAGGTGGGTCTGCTGCACTGATCGGTGACAACCGAGGTGGCTTGCCCGCAGGGCAGCCTGGAAGGATGTCGCTGTGCCCAAGCCCTACCCCCGCGAGTACCGAGACGACGTCGTCCGCGTCGCCCGGGACCG
>NZ_JBJLSG010000064.1:0-26412 GCF_050871925.1 Kineococcus gurbantunggutensis | reverse complement strand
AGATTAAGATAGCGATGAGTTTAGTCAGGTTAGAGTTGGAGCTAATCTCGTTGCGCGGCGCTCGGGGCCGCCGCCGCCCGGGGCGCCCGCGCCACCGGTAGCGTCCCGGGGGACCACCCCCAGGAGGACACCCCCGTGGACGACCCGCAGGACCGGCCGGCGCAGGCACCGGCCGCCCACGACGCCGAGCTGGCCTCGCTGCGCCGCAGCATCGACAACCTCGACGCCGCCCTGGTGCACCTGCTCGCCGAGCGCTTCAAGCTCACCGAGGCGGTCGGGCACCTCAAGGCCGCCCACCGGCTGCCGCCGGCCGACCCCGCGCGGGAGGCGGAGCAGACGGCGCGGCTGCGCCGGCTGGCCGTGGAGTCCGGCCTGGACCCGGTGTTCGCGGAGAAGTTCCTGGCGTTCGTCATCGCCGAGGTGATCCGGCACCACCGCGCCATCGGGGCGGTCGCGCGCTAGCGTCGCCCCGTGGCCGACGAGCGGGCTGAGGGCGGGGCGCGGCGGCTCGCGGACCTGCTGCACGCCCAGGCGCGCGCCTGCGCGGACCTGGGCTCGCCGCTGTACGCGCACCTGCTCACCCGCGCCGGCGAGGACGCCCTCGCCGGCGGCCCGGTGCGCCGGGTGCTGGCCGGGCACGAGGACGACCCGCCGGGTGCGGCGCTGCCGCTGCGCCTGCTGGGCGCCGCGCACCGCCTCGCCCTGTCCGGCGAGGCCCCCGGCTACGCCGCCCACCTGCCCAGCACCGGCGGCGACGGCGACGCGCGGGCGGCGTGGTCGGCGCTGTCCGCGCTGCTGGAGGACCCCGGCGCACCCGCGCGGGAGGCGCTGCGCGCCGGGCTGCGCACCGCCCCGCAGACCAACGAGGTGGGGCGCTCGGCGGCGCTGGCCGGCGGGCTGCTCACCGCCGTCGCGGGCGCGCTGCCCGCGCTGGGCCCGGTGGTGCCGGTGCGCCTGCACGAGGTCGGCTGCTCGGCGGGGCTGAACCTGCTGCTGGACCTGTTCCGCTACCGCGGCCGCGACGGGCGCACCCGCGGCCCGGCCGGCTCCCCCGTCGAGCTGGAGGCCGCGTGGGACGCCGAACCGCCCTCCTGGCCCGCGCCCGGCGCGCTGGAGGTCATCGAGCGCGTCGGCGCCGACCCCGACGCCGTGGACCCCGCCTCGCGGGAGGGCGCGCTGCTGCTGCGCTCGTACGTGTGGGCGGACCAGCCGCACCGCGCCGCCCGCCTGGAGGCCGCCCTGGACCTGGCGCGGCGCGTGCCGGTGCAGCGCCTGCGCACCGGGGCCGCGGACCTGCTCGACCGGCTGGAGCCGCGCGAGGGCGCGCTGACCGTGGTGCAGCACTCGGTGGTGTGGCAGTACCTGCCCGCGGACGAGCGCGCGGCCGCCGAGGAGCGCCTAGAGGAGCTGGGCGCGGCGGCCACGCGGACCGCGCCGCTGGCCCGGGTGGCCCTGGAACCGGGCGACGAGCGCGACGGCGACGGCGACGGGGGCGGCGGGGCGGCGGACGCGTTCGACCGCGGCGCGACCGGCTACCCGGTGACGGTGACCACCTGGCCCGGCGGGCACCGCCGCGTCGTGGGGAGCGCTCCCCCGCACGGCGTGCCGGTGCGCTGGCACGAGGGGCAGGCCCCGGGCGGCTGAGCGCGCGGACGCCCCCCTGCCCGCCGCCCGCTCCCCCACCGCCCCTCCCCCCGCCGCCCCTCCCCGCCGTCCCGCCCCGCCCCAGGAGCCCGCCGTGGACCCGCACCCCCTCGTCACCCTGGTCGTCGCCCCCGGCGCGCTGGCCGACCTGCGCACCGCGCGCGAGGTCCTCGAGCGCGCCGCCGCCGCGCACGGCGCCGGCGCGGAACTGCTCGCCCCCGCCGACGGCGGGGGGCTGCGCGCGGCGGTGGCGCGCGCGGCCGGGGCCGGGGAGTTCCTGCTGCTGCCGGCCGACCCGGCCGACCTCGACGCGTCCGGCCTGCCGCTGGACGGGGCGAGCGTGCTGCGCGTGGACCCCGACGACCGCCCCCGCGACCCCTCGACCGCGGTGCGCCGGCACCTGCGCGGGCGCGGGCTGGCCGGGATCCGGTACGCCGTGGACACCTGGTGGTTCCGCACCGCCTCCCCCGCGAGCACCCGCCCCTACGGCCCGGACCGCGACCAGCACGCCGACCTGCGCCTGCCCGCCGGCGCACCGCCGGCGGGCGGGTTCCCCGTCGCGGTCCTCGTGCACGGCGGCTACTGGCGCTCGCACTGGGAGGCCGACCTCATGGAGGCGGCGGCCGCGGACCTGACCGCGCGCGGGGTGGCGACGTGGAACGTGGAGTACCGGCGCCCGGCCGAGCACGGCTGGGACGCCACCACCGCCGACGTGGCCGCCGCCCTGGCCGCCCTGGCCGGCGCCGGCGCGCCGCTGGACCTGCACCGCGTGGTCGCCCTGGGCCACTCCGCCGGCGGTCAGCTCGTGGCGCGCCTGGCCGCCGACACGGCCGCCGACCCCGCCGCCCCGGTGCGCCCGGCGCTGACCGTGTGCCTGGCCGGCGTGCTCGACCTCGTCACCGCCGACCGCCGGAAGCTGGGCGCGGGCGCGGTCAGCGCCGCCCTGGGCGGCACGGCCCGCGAGCTGCCGCGGGTGTACGCCGCCTCCAGCCCCCTGGCCCGCCTGCCGGTCGGCGCGCCGCTGGCGGTGGTGTGCGGCCGGCAGGACGACCTGGACCTGCTCGACGTCAGCCGCGCGTTCGCCGCCGCCGCGCAGCGCGCCGGCGACGACGTGGTGCTCGTCGAGGGCGAGGGCGACCACTTCTCCGTCATCGACCCCTCCTCGGCGATCTGGCCCGCGGTGCTGGAGCTCGTGGCCCGCGCGTGACCCCGCGCCGCGGGCGGCGCCGCGCGCGCCGGGCGGCTGGCAGCATGAACGGGTGGCCGCACCCGAGGAGAGACCGTGACCGACACCGACACCACCCGCGCCGTCGCCGGCACCGACTGGCGCCGCCGGGCGGCCGAGCTGGACGCGGCCGACCCGCTGGCGTGGGCGCGCGGGGAGTTCCTGCTCGACGCCGCCCCCGGGGTGGTCTCCTACCTGGACGGCAACTCCCTGGGGCGCCCGCTGCGCGCCACCGCGCAGCGGATGGCCTCCTTCGTGCACGACGAGTGGGGCGGCCGGCTCATCCAGGGCTGGACCGACGACGGCAGCGGGCGCGGCGGCTGGATGCACTGGCCCGAGGTCCTCGGCGACCAGCTCGCCCGCGCCGCCCTGGGCGCCGGCCCCGGCCAGGCCGTCGTCGGGGACTCCACGACCGTGCTGTTCTACAAGCTGGCCCGCGCGGTCGTCGACGCCGCCGGCCCCGGCCGCGACGAGATCGTCACCGACACCGGCAACTTCCCCACCGACCGGTACGTGCTGGAGGGCGTCGCCGCCGAGCGCGGCCTGAGGGTCCGCTGGGTGGAGACCGACCCCGCCGCCGGCGTCGAGGTCGAGCAGGTGCGCGCCGCCGTCGGCGAGCGCACCGCGCTGGTGACCTTCAGCCACGTCGCCTACCGCTCGGGGCACCTGGCCGACGCGGCGGCGATCACCGCCGCCGCCCACGACGCCGGCGCGCTGGTGCTGTGGGACCTGTCGCACTCGGTGGGCTCGGTGCCGCTGGAGCTGGACGCCTGGGGCGTGGACGCCGCGGTGGGCTGCACGTACAAGTACCTCAACGGCGGGCCGGGCGCGCCGGCGTTCGGGTACCTCGCCGCCCGCCACCACGGGCGCCTGCACCAGCCCGTGCAGGGCTGGATGGGGCACGCCGAGCCGTTCACGATGGGCCCGGGGTACTCCCCGGCCGCCGGCGCGCGCTCGCTGGTCTCCGGCACGCCGCCGGTGCTGGCGATGGTGCCGGTGCGCGCGGGCCTGGACCTGCTGGAGCGCGCCGGGATCGGCGCGGTGCGCGCCAAGTCCGAGCTGCTCACCGCGTTCGCGCTGGACCTCGTCGACGACCTGCTCGCCGGGCACGACGTCGAGGTGGCCTCCCCCCGCGAGCCCGGGCGCCGCGGCGGCCACGTCACGCTGCGCCGCGCGGACTTCCGCGCCGTCAACGAGCGGTTGTGGGCCGACGGCGTCGTGCCGGACTTCCGCGCCCCCGACGGCCTGCGCCTGGGCCTGGCGCCGCTGTCCACCAGCTTCACCGAGCTGCTGGAGGGCGTCGTGCGCCTGCGCCGCGCCGTCGCGCGCAGCGGGGAGCAGCGGTGAGCGGCCGGGCCCCGTCCGGCGCGAACACCCGCCCCGTGGAGGAGGGCGTCGTGCGGGACTTCACCCGCGAGATGTCCTACGGCGCCTACCTGCACCTGGACGAGCTGCTGGGCGCCCAGCACCCCCTCAGCGTGCCCGAGCACCACGACGAGCTGCTCTTCATCGTGCAGCACCAGACCAGCGAGCTGTGGCTCAAGCTCGTCCTGCACGAGCTGCGCTCGGCGACGGGCGCCCTGGCCGGCGACGACCTCAAGGTCGCGCTGAAGAACATCGCCCGCGTCAAGCACGTCCAGCGCACCCTCACCGAGCAGTGGTCCGTGCTGGCGACGCTGACGCCCACCGAGTACGCCCAGTTCCGCGGGTTCCTGGCGAACTCCTCCGGCTTCCAGTCCCACCAGTACCGCGCGGTGGAGTTCGTCCTGGGCAACAAGAACGCCGCGATGCTCGACGTCTTCGCCCACGACGCCGCCGCGCACGCCCAGCTGCAGGACCTGCTGCACGCCCCCAGCCTGTACGACGAGTTCCTGCGCCTGCTGGCCCGGCGCGGGCACGCCGTGCCCGAGGAGCTCCTGGCCCGCGACGTCACGCTCGCGCACGTGCACACCCCCGCCCTGGTGCCGGTGCTGCGGCGGGTCTACGAGCGCGCCGAGGACTTCTGGGAGGAGTACGAGGCGTGCGAGGAGCTGGTCGACCTGGAGGACAACTTCCAGCTCTGGCGCTTCCGGCACCTGAAGACCGTCGAGCGCACCATCGGCTTCAAGCGCGGCACGGGCGGCTCCAGCGGCGTGGGTTTCCTCGCCAGGGCCCTGGAGCTGACGTTCTTCCCCGAGCTGTACGCGGTGCGCACGGAGATCGGCACGTGAGGGCCCCCGCCACCGCCGCGGTCGCGCTCCTGCTCGCGCTCACCGCCTGCGCCGGCGGCGAGGCCGCCCCCTCCACGCCCGCCCCCTCCAGCCCCGACGCCCCGCGCACGAGCGCCCCCGCCGCCGCGGACCCGACCGCCACCACGATCGGGACGACCACCCCGGAGGACACCGTGACCCCGCAGCAGCGCAGCGCCGGCTGGTGGCGCCCGGAACCGGGCACGCCCTGGCAGTGGCAGCTCTCCGGCGACCTGGACCTGAGCGTCGACGTGCCCGTCTACGACGTCGACTACCAGGTCCCCCGGGAGGTCGTGGACCGCCTGCACGCGCAGGGCCGCCGAGTGATCTGCTACGTCAGCGCCGGCACCGTCGAGGAGTACCGCGACGACGCGCACCGCTTCCCCGACGAGGTGGTCGGCAACGTCCTCGGCGACTGGCCCGACGAGCGCTGGCTCGACGTGCGCCGCCTGGACGTCATCGGCCCGGTCCTGCTGGAGCGCCTGGACGTCTGCCGCGCCAAGGGTTTCGACGCCGTCGAACCCGACAACGTCGACGCCTGGGCCAACGACAGCGGTTTCGACCTCACCGGCGAGGACCAGCTGCGCTTCAACCGCTGGCTGGCCGCCGCCGCGCACGAGCGCGGCATGGGCGTGGCGCTGAAGAACGACCTGGACCAGGTGCCCGAACTCGTCGGCGACTTCGACTTCGCGGTCAACGAGTCCTGCGCCCGCTACGAGGAGTGCGACGCCCTGCAGCCCTTCGTCGACGCCGGCAAGGCCGTCCTGCACGTCGAGTACGGCCTCACCCCGGCGGAGTTCTGCGAGGTGGGCCACCGGCCGGGGTTCTCCTCGATGCTCAAGGAGGGCGACCTCACCGCCTACCGGTACGTCTGCGACCACGGCTGAGCGTGCTGCGGCCGGTCGTCGCGCGGGGTCGGCTCCGCGCGGCCCGCGGCGGGTGGGGCGGGGACCCCACCGCCGCGGGTCGGTGGAGGTTCAGCACGAATCCCAGCGCCAGCGGCCGGACTCGCTGCGCCAGCGCTCGGCGGTGACGTCGTGGCCGGGCAGCGCGTAGGCGTAGTCGACGCTGGCGGTGGTGCCGTCGACGCGGGTGGTGAGCGCGGTGACGGGGGTCAGGCCGCCCACGGCGGCGGCGGCCTCGCGCACCCGCTCGGTGGTGGTCCCGGGCAGGCAGCGCCGGGAGGCCAGCCCCCGGGCGGTGCCGACGTCGCCGCTGAGGACGGCGTCGGAGCGCAGCCGCACGGCGACCTCGAGGTCCGTGGTGGCGCCGAGGGGCGCCGGCGGGGCGACCGCCGCCGGGGAGGTGGCGGGGGTCCCGGCCACGCCGGCGGCAGCGGTGGTTCCGGTGGTGGTTCCGGCGGTGGGGCCGGTGGGTGCCGCGGCGGCCGGCACCGGGTCCGTGGTGCCGGGGGCGGGCGCCGGGTCCGCGACCGCGGTACCGGCCGAGGTGCTGGCCGGGGCGGGCGCCGCCGGGGTGGTGGCCGCGGTGGCGGCCGGGGTGGGCGGGTGCTGCGCCGGCTGTCCGCCGGCGGGCGAGCCGCAGGCGGCCGTCGCCGCGACCGCGGTGAGCGCGGTCGCGGCGACGGCCAGGGCGAGGGCCCTGCTCACCAGGCGTACACGGTGTTCGAGGCGTCGGACGCCGCCCCGGCGCCCGCGGCGGTGACGGCCTGCACCGTGAACCGGTAGCGCGCGCCGCGCACCGGGAGCACGACCTCGGCGCTGGTCGCCCCGGCGGGCGTCAGGGCGGGGGCCACCACGGTGGCGACGGGTCGGCCGAACAGGGACAGCTGGGTGGCGGTGACGCGGTACCCGAGCACCGGCGAGCCGCCGGTGGAGGCGGGAGCGCTCCAGCGCGCGGTGGCGGTGGTGCGCCGGTCGAGCAGCGACCCGGAGGACGCGGTGCCGATGCGCGGGCTGCCGGGCAGCGTGACGACGGGCGCCGGGGTCGGCGCGGGGGTCACGGGCGTCGGCGCGGGGGTGACCGGCGTCGGCGCGGGGGTGACCGGCGTCGGCTCCGGCGTCACCGGGGTCGGCTCCGGCGTCACGGGCGTCGGCTCCGGCGTCACCGGGGTCGGTGCGGGCACGGCGGGCACGACGGCGGCCGAGCGGGGTGAGGGCACGCCGGTGCCGACGGCGCTGAGGGCGAGGACGTCGAACTCGTAGGAGCGCCCGTTGGTCAGCCCGGTGACGGGCAGGGTCAAGGTGGACGCGCCGGTCACCTCGGTGGCGGCCTCGGCCCTGGGGGAGCCGTCGACGAAGCGGCGCACGAGGTACCCGGTGACGGGGGCGCGGTCGGCGGCGGGAGCGGGAGCGGTCCAGGTGAGGGTCGCGGAGGCGTCGCCGGCGGTGGCGCTGGGGGTCCCCGGCGCGGAGGGCGCGCCGGTGTAGCCGCCGCGGTCGGGCACGGTGGCCACGACGGTGTCCGCGGCGCCCGCGGTGGTCCACGCAGAGCGCTGCCCGCCGTAGCTCTGCAGCGCGAGGGGGGACGTGGCGGTGGCCGGGACGGTCAGCGGCACGGCGGCGCCGGTGGGGTTGCTGACGTGCACGCCCTCGTCGTCCAGGTAGGCGGTGACGCGGTCCTGCGCGCGCTCCCAGGCGGCCGAGCGCGCGAGCTGCTCGGCCTGCTGGCTCAGGGTCAGGGTCACCAGGGGGGCGTCGGCGGTGCGGGTGGCGCGGTACTGCTCCAGGACGCCCTGGACGACCGGGTACAGCAGGCCGTCCTCGGCGAGGTTGGACTGGTGCGCGTAGAAGGGGCGCGGGTCGTCGGCGAGGACGCGGCGCAGGGCGTTGCGGACCTCGAGCGGCTGGAGGTAGCGGTCGTAGCTGTCCCGCGCCTGCTCGGGCGTGCCGGCCGGCAGCGGGGTGATGCAGGTGCTGGTGAGCGGGTTCGCCTCGCAGATCCCGCCGCCGCCGTCCGCGGCGGAGGTGTAGTACCAGTTGTACTCGTCGATCTGGTCCTGGTAGGTGCCGGCGTTGTAGTAGACGTTCATCGGGTGCCGCGGGACGGTGAGCGCGGCGCCGACGCTGCGCTGGGTGCTCTCGCGGGAGGCGTCCGAGGCGATCGCGGTCACGCCCGCCGCGGCCAGCGCGGGGGCCAGGAACGGGTTGTCGGCCGGCTGGTTCGTCGTCCGCAGGCCGGAGTGCTCGCCGGTGACGAGCTCGGCGGGGTTGAACCCGGGCAGGGAGTTCGCCCTGGCCCAGGCGATGTTGTCCGTGAGCTGCTTCGTGGTGAAGTCCTGCGAGGCCCAGTACAGGCCCCCGCTCTCCTGGCCGGGCACGTCCGCGTCCTGGCGGGGAGTCTCGGTGGGGCCGGTGGCGCAGCGCCACGGCTGGCCGGCGACGGTGGGGGCGATCTGCACGCAGCCCAGGTAGGGGTGGGTGTAGGTGTGGTTCACCCAGGTGAACTCGTCCTTGCGGGCCAGGAACGCGTCGGTGAGCGGGTCGGCGCCGGCGTTCTCGGCCCTGGCCGCCTCGCTGCCGCCGCCGTTGAAGACCATGGTGAGCGCGAAGCCGTTGGCCTCCTGCCACTGCGACAGGCGCTGCACGTCCCCGGCGGTCATGCGGATGTCGGTGGTCGCCACGGACGGGTCGACGCAGTCGTCGCCGGGGGTGCAGTTCCCCGCGACGCTCCAGCGGCCGTCGGGCAGGAACACGTCGTCGACCTGGACGTCGAAGTACGAGCGGTGGTGCCCGAGGTGGGTGCCGCGGGTCGCCCAGGAGACGATGCCGTGCCCGACGGTGTTGAACCACTGCATCGAGTCGTTGTAGGCGGCGGAGACCATGAGCTGCTCGCGGCCGCCGGACCAGTACTCCCACGCCAGGGCGCCGGTGCTGGCGCCGCGGGTGGCGGTGAGCAGCGGGGTGACGCGCTCGCCGGGGAGCAGCGCCTCGGCGGGCTGCGCGAGGTAGCCGTACACCTCGGTGGCGGCGGCGAAGTCGTCGACGGGGAAGGACCCGGACAGCTCGGAGAACCCGTCGGCCTTCCCGGCGCCGGTCACGGTGCCGGTGGCGCCGTCGAGGGCACCGGCGTAGGTGGAGGTCGCGCCGGTGCCCTCGCCCGGGTAGACGTAGGCGTTGACCTGGCGCACGCCGTAGCGGTTCTCGTAGGCGGCCAGCGCGGCCAGCTCCGCCGGCTGCACCCCCCCGGGAGCGGTGCTGGGCAGGACGACGGCCTGGTAGCGCGCGGCGCCGGTCGCGGGGTCGACGAGGAACCGCTCGTCGATCGCCGGGCGGCCCGGCGCCGACAGGTCGACGCGCGCGTGGGGCACGCCCTCGCGGTCGAGCTGCACCGCGATCGCCTCCACGGAGGGGCTGCCGTCGCTGACCACGAGGACCCTCAGCTCCACGCGCGCGCCGGTGGCGGCCTGCGCCGGCAGGGCCGTCAGGGGCAGGGCCAGCGGTGCGGCCAGGGCGGCCACGAGCAGGCGCGCGGCGGTTCGGGATCGGCGTGCGGTTCGGCGCCGGGTCGGCATCGGGTCCTCCGTGTCGGTCGGGGTGCGCCGGGAACGTACGTCGCCGCGCGGGGGCCGCCGCCGGGTTCCGGGCGGGATGCACCCCCTCGCGCCGGGGGGTTCACCCGCTCCCCCGGGGGCGTGACGGGAACAGTCGAAGGCGTGACTCTGCGTGTTCATCGTGGCGGGGTCGCGGCCCCCGGCCGCGGGACCGGCCCGGTCGCCGGAGCCGGCGGTGACCCGTTGCCCCCAACGGGTTCACCCGGGAGCGCGCACGGGTGAACCCGGGGGCCACCCCGGCGCGGTCCGAGCACGCCCCGTTACCGTCGAGGAGGCTCACAGGTCACGGCGCGCTCGCGCCGGTCGAGGGGGGAGAACGATGGCGGGTCGCCGGTGGGGGCGTGGTGACGCGACGGGCAGCGACGAGGCGGAGCTGCGCGCGGAGGTCGAGCGGCTGACGCAGGAGGTGACGCGCCTGCGCCTGGAGCGGCAGCGCCCGGTGGGCATCGGCAGCGTCGCCGAGCAGCTCAGCGCGCTCACCGCCGCCGCGGACGCCGGGACCCGCGGCGCCGGCGAGGACCTGGAGGCGCAGGACCGGGCGCACCACGTCCTGGCGCAGGCGGAGTCCATGCGGCAGTCGCTGCTCGACGTGCTCGACCAGCTCGTCGTGGCCGCCTCGCAGATGCAGCGCCAGCTCCTGGCCGGCAGTTCCGTCATGGAGATCGACCGCCGCGTGCTCGACCGCCGGCGCCGCGCCGCGGACCGCGCGCCGGGGACCGCCGAGGAGGTCCTCGCCCCGCGCTCGTTCGAGCCCGGGACGTTCGAGGCGGGGACGTTCGAGGCGGGGACGTTCGAGGCCGGGACGTTCGAGCCGGGGACCCTCGAGCCCGGGGCGTTCACCCGCGGCGCGCGCGTCGCCGACGCCGCCGGCCGGTGAGCGCCCAGAGCCCCGCGGCGCGCCCCGCCGCGCGCCCGGTGCCGCGCACCGACCTGCGCGTGCTGGTGCTGGCCGGCACCGGTCAGGACGCCGAGGACCCCGCGACGCGGTTCTGGTCGCAGGTGCTGGAACGCACCGGCTGCCCGCACGAGGTGCACCGGCCGACGGCCGCGCGCCCGCTGCTGGGCACGGACCTGCAGGACGCCGACGGCACCGGCCGCTTCTGCGCGGTGGTGCGCACCACGGGCACCGCCGCGGACGTGGACCCCGCCAGCGCCGCCGCCCTGGAGCGCTACCGGCGCCGGCACGGCGTGCGGCTGCTGCGCGCCTACGAGTTCCCCGGCCCCGACGCCGGCCTGGCCGACGTGGTCGGCGGCCCGGCCGACGGGCTCACCGCCCGCCCCACCGCCGTCGGCGCGCGGGTCTTCGGGTACCTGCGCGACGAGGTGCCCGTGGCCGCGGGCTGCTGGGCGTACCTGGGCCGGGAGCTGCCCGGGGGGCCGTTCACGCCGCTGCTGCGCACCGCCGGCGGGCAGCCCCTGGCCGGGGTCGTCAGGACCGGCGACGGCCTGGAGGACCTGCTCGTCCTGGTGAACACCGCCGAGGACTCCCTGCACGGCGCGCTGCTGGCGCGCGGCCTGCTGGCCTGGGTCACGCGCGGCACCCACCTCGGCGCCGTGCGGCACGCCCTGTCCTGCCACGTCGACGACGTCTTCCTGCCGAACTGGGCCGTGCCCGGGGTGCGGGTCGGCGAGAGCGCGCCGACGGTGCGGATGACGCCCGGCGACGTGGCGGCCGTCGTGGACTGGCAGGAGGCGAACTCCTTCACCCTCGACCTGGCGCACAACGGCGCCGGCGCGTCCGACGACGACCCCCTGACGCGGGCGCTGCTGCAGGTGGCGGACCGCTTCCGCTGGATCAACCACACCTGGGACCACCGCGACCTGGACGCGCTGGACGCGACGGCGCTGCGCGAGCAGGTCGAGCGCAACCAGCGCTGGGCCGAGCGCGCCGGGGTCCCGGCCAGCGCCACCGCCCTGGTCACCGGCGCCCACACCGGGCTGGGCAACCCCGCCCTGCCCGCCGTGCTGGCCGGCGCGGGCGTCACCGCGCTGGCGTGCGACGCCTCGCGCGGGCCGGGCCCGTCCTCGCTGGGCCCGGCCACGTTCGTGCCCCGGCACCCCACCGAGGTCACCACCCACGTCAGCACGTGGCCGCAGCTGCTGGCCGACCAGGAGCGCGTGCACGGCGCGCCCGCCCCCACGCGCGAGCAGTTCCTGCGCGCGCAGGGCGAGCAGGTGCTGGGCCGGGTCCTGGCCGGCGACCCCCGGCCGCTGTTCGCGCACCAGTCGAACCTCACGGGCGACCGGGTGCTGCTGGACCTGCTGCAGCGGGTCCTGGACGAGCACGCGCGCCTGCTGGCGCCGGGCACCGCCCTGCTGAACCCCTCGATGGACGAGGTGGCGCGGGAGCTGGGCCGCCGCGAGCGCTGGCGGCAGGCGCTGGCCGCGGGCGCGGTGCGCGCCCGCGCCGGCGGCGGGGAGCTGGTGCTGACCGCGGACGTGGACGTGGAGTTCCCGGTGACGCTGCCGGCGGGCGCGGCGGCGGGCGAGCCGTACGCGGGCGCGCGCTGCGGCTGGGTCGCCGTGCCCGGCGGCGGCGAGGTCGCGCTGCGGCTGCCGGCGCCCGGCGCGGGGGGCGCCGTGTGAGCGCGACCGCGACCCCGCCCACCCCGGGCGCCGCGCCCGCCGCGCCCGTCCCGGGCCGCGCCCGGGCCGCCGGGGCGCGGGTGACGCTGTTCACCGAGGGCACCTACCCGTTCGTCGTGGGCGGGGTCAGCACGTGGTGCGACCTGCTGCTGCGGGGCCTGCCGGACGTGCGGTGGTCGGTGTTCGCGCTGACGGGCGAGGACTCGGAGGAACCGGTCTTCGAGCTGCCCCCCGGTGCGCGCCTGGCCGGGCACCTGCAGCTGTGGGGGCCGCGCGAGCCGCGCCGCACCGGCCCGCGCCCGCCCGGGCGGCGGCGCCGGCGCACCACCCTGGCCGCCGAGCTCGTGCGGGGCCTGCTGGGCTGGTCCCCGGACCCGCTGGACACCGTGCCGGCGCTGGTGTGGTGCCGGCTCAACCCCGACCTGGTGCTGCCCACGTTCCGCGCGGAGGAGACGTGGCGCGCGTACGTGGAGGAGCTGGCGGGCGTGCTGGAGGAGGACCACCCCGAGGTCGTGGGCGGGGCGCCGTTCGACCTGGACCGCGCGGTGGAGACCTACCAGACGATCTCGTGGATCGCCCGCACCGCCGCCGAGCCCACGCCCGAGGCGGACGTGTCGCTGGTGACGGCGGCCGGGTGGTCGTGCGTGCCCGCCGCGGTCGACAAGGCGCTGCACGACCGGCCGGTGGTGCTCTCCGAGCACGGCGTGTATGTGCGGGAGAACTACCTGGCGGCGGTGCGCTCCGGCGCCGACGCCGCCTCGCGGTTCGTGCCCACCCGCCTGGCGCGCGGGCTGACCCGCCTGGCGTACGCCGTCTCCGACGTCGTGACGCCCGTCGCGGAGGCCAACGCGGCGTGGGAGGAGGGGCTGGGCGTGGCGCCCGAGCGGATCCTCGTCATCCCCAACGGCGTGCCCGCCCCCGGCGAGCCGGCGCCCGCCCCGCGCACCCGCACGGTCGTCAGCGTGGGCCGGCTGGACCCGCTCAAGGACGTGCCGACGATGCTGCGGGTCGCCGCGGCGGTGCGCCGGCGCGTGCCCGACGCGACGTTCCTGCACTACGGCCCGGTGCCGCGCGGGCAGGAGGGCTACGCGCAGGGGTGCTCCGAGCTGCACGCGGCCCTGGGCCTGGGCGAGGGGTTCCGCTTCATGGGGCCCACCAAGGACCCCACCGGCGTCGTGCGCGAGGCCGACGTGGTGCTCATGACGAGCATCTCGGAGGGTTTCCCGATGTCGGTGCTGGAGGCGCTGTCGCAGGCGCGGCCGGTGGTCACCACCCTCGTCGGCGGGGTGCTGGACGCCATGCGCGGGGCCGGGATGACCGCCCCGCCCGGCGACGTGCACGGCTTGGCGGACGCGGTGAGCACGCTGCTGCTGGACCCGGGGTTCGCCGAGCTGCTGGGCCGGCGCGGCCACGCGCGGGTCACCCGGCTCTTCGGCCAGGACCGCTGCCTGGACGGCTACGGCGCGGTGCTCGGCGCCCTGGCCGCCGACGTCCGGGCCGGCGCGGCGGGGACGACGGGGGCGGGGACGGGGACGACGGGGACGACGGCGGGGACGGGGGTTCGGTGAGGATCACCGAGGGGCAGGCGGCGGCGCGGGTGCGCGCCGCGCTGGGCAGGGAACCGCAGGACGCGCTGGAGTCCGCGGTCGTGCTGGAGGCCTGGGGCGGTCTGGTGCCGCGGGTGGCGATGCCGCTGGCGCGCAGCGGCACCGCCGCCGTGCGCGCGGCCGGGCCGACCGGGTCCGCCGGGATCGCCGGGCCCGCCGGGTCCGCGCAGGAACCCGGGGAACCGGGGGACCCCGCACCGGCCGAGGAGCCGGCGGTGCGACGGCAGCGGGAGGTCACGCCCAGCGACCCCCGCGAGCTGCTGGGCCTCGTCGCGGCGCTGCTGGCCACCACGGCGTGGGTGGGGCCGCTGAGCGCGGAGTTCGGCACCGCCACCACCGAGCTGGCGTGGAAGCTGGCGCTGCCGGTGAGCTTCGCCCTGCAGTGGCTGGTGCGTCGGCGCTGGCTCACCGACGCCGACGGCCTGGGGCGCCTGCGCGCCGAGCGCGGCCCCGTCCTCGCCGTCGGCGCGGCGTCCCTGCTCGTGCCGCTCGGGGTGCTGCTGGCCCCCGCCCACGCCCTGGCCGCGGCGCTGGTCGTCACCTGGGTCGGCAGCCTCGTCGCCGTCGTGCGCGGCTGGGGCGTGCCCTACGCGCTGGCCCTCGTGCTGGCCTCGGCGGCCGTGCACGCCGGGCTGCCGGTGCGCTGGGACGTGCTGGCGGTGGTGCTGCTGACGCAGGGCACCGTCGCCGCGGCCCTGCTCACCACCGCGCCCTCGGTGCGCCCGCCCACGCCGTGGCGGCGCTCCCTGCCGGCCGCCGCCGTCGGCGCCGGCACCGCGCTGCTCGTCGTGCTGGACCCCTCCGTGGGGTGGGCCAGCTCGGCGTCGTTCCCCGTGGTCGCGCTCGTGCCCTCCCTGCTGGGCAGCATCTGGGCCAACCGGCACCTGGACCGCGTGTGGACGGTCCTGCTGGACGTCCTGGCCTCCACGCGGTTGCGCGAGCACGCCCGCTCCCGCGCGGCCGGCGTGTTCGGCGCCATCGTGGCCGGCGCGTTCGCCCGGCTGCTGCTGGTGACGGCCGCCGCCTCCCTCGTGCTGGGCGCGCTGCTGCACCGCGGCGGCGCCCCCACCTCCGGGGTGGCGGGCCTGCTGCTCGGCCTGGGCTGCTTCGGCGTGGTGGGTTTCCTCGCGGGCCTGCTGGAGTCGTACTCCCGGCTCGTCGCGGCGGGCGCGGTGGTGCTGGCCGCGCTCGCCGGCGAGGTGCTCGCCGCCTCCGGCGCCGCGGGCGCGCAGGTGCCGCCGCTGGCGGTGGCCGCGCTCGCGGCCACCGCGGCCGCGGTGCCGCCGCTGGTGCGGCTGGTGCGCCAGCCGGCGCGCACGCTCGCGACGATGCTGTAGGGGTTCCCGGGGTTCCTCGGTTTCCCGGGGTTGCCCGGGGTTCCCGCGCGCGGGTGCGGGTCCGGCACCCGCGCGCGGGTCCAGCACCCGCGCGGCTTCAGTACGCGCGCGCGGCGACCTGCTCGGCGGTGACCGAGCGGTCGAAGACGCCGCCCGGGACGGTCGTCGAGGCGGGCACGTCCTCGCCGGCGGCGACGCGGCGCAGCACCCGGGCGAGCTGGTCGCCGAACTGCGGGTCGCACTCCACGACGAGGTCGAGGTCCCCGGCGGCCAGGGCCCGCAGGGCGTCGCGGGTGCCGTCGACGGAGACGACCCGCACGTCCACGCCGGGGCGGCGGCCGGCGGCGCGCAGCGCCTCCACGGCGCCGAGCGCCATGTCGTCGTTGTGGGCGAACACCAGGTCCAGGCCGGGCCAGGCCTCCAGGGCCGCGGCGGTCACGTCGCGCCCGCCGGCGCGGGTGAAGCCGCCCGTGGCCGCGCCGACGACCGCGTCGCCGACGAGGGCGTCGAAACCCTCCTGCCGGCCGACCTGCGCGCCGGAGCCCAGGGTGCCCTGCAGCTCGAACACCTCCGCGCCGGGGGCGTTTCGGAGCACCCACCGCCCGGCCCGGCGGCCCTCGGCGCGGAAGTCGGCGCCGATGCGGGTGACGTAGGCGTCGGGCAGGGCGGTGGTGATGCTGCGGTCCACGAGGACGACGGGGATGCCGGCGTCGCGGGCCTCGCGCAGCACCTGGTCCCAGCCGTCCTCGACGACGGGCGAGAAGGCGATGACGTCGACGTCCTCGGCGATGAAGCGGCGCAGGGCGGCGACCTGGCCCTCCTGCTTCTGCTCGTCCTCGCTCAGGCGCAGGTCGAAGCCGTGCTCGGGGGTGAGGGCGGCGCGCACGGAGGCGGTGTTCGCCGCCCGCCAGCTCCCCTCGGCGCTGAGCTGGGAGAAGCCGACGCGGACCGCGTCGCCGTCCTCCCGGGGCGCGCCGCACGCGGCCGGCGCCAGCGCGACGGCGACCGCCAGGACCGCCGGCAGCAGGCCCCGCCCCCCTCGTCGCACCCCGGCGCACCTCACGCCCCGCCATCGGCACCGGCGGCGGCGGGCTTGAGGCGGGCGCGGGGAAAACGGGTTGCCGCCCGGTGCGGGGCGGGCGCACGGTGGTGGTGCCCAGTCGTCGAGCCGAGGAGGCCCCGGGTGCTCAGCTGACGTGCCCCCGCACCCCGGACCGCGCGCGCCGCGCGCGGTCCTCGCGCGACCACGTCACCCCGGGAGCCCCCGTGCCGAACCGCACCGACCCGACCACCGCGAACCCCACCACCGCCGGTCCCGCCGCGGACCCGGCCGCCGGTCCCGCCGCGGACCCCGCGCGCACCGCGACGGGCGCCACCACCTCCCTCGCGCTGCGCGCGGTGACGAAGTCCTACGACCACCGCGTCGTCCTGGACGGCCTGACGGCCTCCTTCACCCCCGGCGCGGTCACCGGGGTCGTCGGGGAGAACGGCTGCGGCAAGTCCACGCTGCTGCGGCTGCTCGCCGGCGCCGAGCGGCCCGACGCCGGCCGCGTGGTGGCCGTGGCGAGCGCGGGGCTGGCGCACCTGCCGCAGGACTCCCCCGCCCCGCCGTCCTGGACGGTGCAGCGGGTGGTGGACGAGGCGCTGGCCGACGTGCGCCGGCTGGCGCGGCGGATGCGCGAGCTGGAGGAGCTCATGGCCCGCCCGGACGGCGCGGACGTGGAGGCCGTGCTGGCCGAGTACGGCGAGGTCGGCACCGCGTTCGAGCTGCGCGGGGGCTGGTCGGCCGACGCGCGCGTCGAGCGGGCGCTGGCCGGTCTGGGGCTGGCCGGGCTGGAGCGGTCGCGCGCGCTCGGGGAGCTGTCCGGCGGGCAGCGCTCGCGGCTGCACCTGGCGGCGCTGCTGGCGGCCGACGCGGAGGTCCTGCTGCTGGACGAGCCCACCAACCACCTCGACGACGCCGCGGCCGGCTGGCTGGAGCAGCACCTGCGCGCGCGGCGGGGCACCACCGTGGTGGTCTCGCACGACCGGGAGTTCCTGGACCGCGCGGCCGCCGAGCTGCTGGAGGTCGACGCCGGGCGCGCCGCGCGCTACCCGGGCGGCTACGACGCCTACCTGGCGGCCAAGGCCGCCGAGCGGGCGCGGTGGGCGGGCGAGCGCGCCGCCTGGGAGGAGCGGGTGCGCCGGCTGCGCACCACCGGCGACGCGGTCGCGCGCCGCGACCCCCCGGACCGCCCGCCGCGCGACGGCGACAAGATGGGCTACGACTTCAAGGGCGGGCGGGTGCAGGAGTCGCTGGCGGCGCGGGTGCGGGCCAACGCCGAGCGGCTGCGCCGCCTGGAGGCGGCGGAGGTGCCGCGGCCGCCGGCGCCGCTGCGGTTCACCCCGCCGGGCGGGGTGCGCGCGCGGGCCGGGGCGCACCTGGTGGCCGAGGGCGTGGCGGTGGCGGGCCGGCTGGCGCCCGTGGACGTGCGGGTCGAGCGGGGCACCCGGCTGCTGGTGACCGGCGTCAACGGCAGCGGGAAGTCCACGCTGCTGGACGTGCTGGCCGGGGCGCTGGCCCCGGGCGCCGGCACGCTGCGCCGGCGCGCGCGCACGGGGCTGCTGCGGCAGGACCCGCCGGCGCCCGTGCCCGGGCAGGACGTGCTGCGCGCCTTCGCCGCCGGCCGGCCCGGGGACGCGGAGGAGCACGCGCGGCGGCTGCTGGCGCTGGGGCTGTTCCACCGCGAGCAGCTCGGCGTGGAGGTGGCGCGCCTGTCCACCGGCGGGCGGCGGCGCCTGGAGCTGGCGCGGCTGCTGGCGGACCCGCACGACGTGCTGCTGCTGGACGAGCCGACGAACCACCTGGCCCCGCGGCTGGTGGAGGAGCTGCAGGCGGCGGTCGCCGCGTTCGACGGCGCGGTCGTCGTCGTCAGCCACGACCGGCGCCTCCGGGCGGGCTGGGGCGGGCGGGTGCTGGCGCTGCAGCCGGTGGGCGGCCCCGCGGGTGCGCCGTCCGGGTGAGGTCCGGGCGCGCGGCGGGCGGGCGGCCCTCACGTCGGCGGCGCTGCGCGCCGATGGTGCCCGGGTGGGACCGACGACGGAGCGAGCCGCGGTGCGCCGGCTGCGGGAGCGCCCTGTGTGGCAGCACCTCGCGGCCCTCGTCGTCGTGCCCCTGCTGGCCACCGGCGCCGTCTCGGCCGCCTCGGTGGCCGACCGCACCCGCGAGCTGCGCACGGCGGGGCAGGCCGGTTCCCTCATGCGCGCGGCCACCGAGCTGGACGCGCTGCGCCGCGCGGTGGACAGCGAGCTGCTGCCCACGCTGAGCCGCAACGTCACGCGCGACCGGGCGGCGGCGCAGGCCGCGGGGTTCGGCGAGCGGCGCGCGCTGCTGTACCTGGACGCGGTGAACCGGCTGCAGCTGGCCCGGCAGCTCACCGACCGCGCGGTCTCGCGCATCGGCGCCTCCTCGCCGGCGGCGGTGAGCACCTCGCTGGCCGTGCACCGCCTGCGCACGGTGCGCGCGGCCGCGGACCAGGGCACGGCCAGCACCGAGGCGCTGGCGGACCTGTACGTGGGGCTGTCGGACTGGCTCTCGCACGCCGAGGAGCAGGTCATCACGCGCACCACCGCCACGGGGCTGAGCGAGCGCAGCGCGCTGGCCGTCAACGACGTGACCCTCGTGGTGGAGCTGACGCAGCAGGCCAGCCGGGAGGTGCCGGCGGCGTTCGCCGCGCGGGTGCTCACCGGCGGGGAGCAGGTGCGCGCGCGCCAGCGGGCCGCGCACGTGGTGGGCAGCTACCGGGAGATGTCCGAGGCGACGTCGGAGCTGTCGACGGCCTCGATGCGGCTGGGCTGGGCGGCGGCGACCGGCAGCGGGCCGGCGCGCGAGCTGCGCGCGGCGTTCGGGGCGGAGACGCGCGAGCCGGGCCTGCTGTCGGGGCCGGACCTGCTGGACCTGGCCGCCGCCAGCGCGCAGCGCGACCGGGACCTGGCACGGCTGCTGGAGCGCGCGGTGGACACGGCCGTGGCGGCGGTGGACGCCGAGCGGGAGGCGGCCGCGGCGCGGCTGCGCACCACGCTGCTGCTGTGCCTGCTGGTGCTGGCCGGGGCGCTGGCGGCGGCGGGGGCGCAGGGCCGCTGGCTGGCCGGCTCGCTGCGGCGCCTGGCCGACGCGGCGCGGCGGGTGGGGCAGGGCGAGCTGGTGGACGTGCCCGAGGGCGGCCCGCTGGAGACGCGCACCGCCGGGCGCGCCCTGGCCGGCGCGGTGGCCGGGCTGCGGCAGGTGCGCGACCAGGCCGACGCGCTGACCCGCGGGGACCTGGCCGGCGCGCTGCGCGAGCAGCCGCTGCCGGGCCCGCTGGGCGAGGTCGTGCAGGCCTCGGTGCAGCAGCTGGTGCGCGCGGTGCAGCAGCGCGACCACCTGCAGACCGAGCTGGCCCACCAGGCGGCGCACGACCCGCTGACGGGGCTGCCGAACCGGGCGGCGGCGCTGCACCTGCTGTCGGGGGCGCTGGAGCGCGCCGGGCGCCGGGGGGCGACCACCGGCCTGCTGTTCGTGGACCTGGACGGCTTCAAGGCGGTCAACGACGCCGCCGGGCACGCGGCGGGCGACGAGGTGCTGCGGGAGGTGGCGCGGCGGCTGCGCGCGTGCGTGCGCGGCGGCGACGCGGTGGGCCGCCTGGGCGGGGACGAGTTCGTGCTGCTGGTGGAGGACGCGGCCGGCGAGGACGTGCTGGTGGAGCTGGGCGAGCGGGTCGTGGCCGCGGTGCGCCGGCCCGTGCACGTCGCCGGGGACGCGGCCACCGGGGCGGCGGGGCGGGCGGTGCGCGTGGGCGCCTCGGTCGGCGTGGCGGTGGCGCGCGGGTCGGCCACGGGCGCGGAGGTGCTGCTGGCGGAGGCGGACTCGGCGGTGTACCGGGCCAAGTCGCGCGGGCGCGGGCGCGTGGAGGTCTTCGACGACGTGCTGCGCGCGGAGCTGGCCGCGCGCTCGGACCTGCAGTCGGCGCTGCGCGAGGGGCTGCGCCGCGGTGAGCTGACGCTGCACTACCAGCCGGTGGTGGACCTGGCCGACGGCTCGCTGGCCGGGTACGAGGCGCTGGCGCGCTGGGACCGCCCGGGGGTGGGGCCGGTGCGCCCGGACGTGTTCGTGGCCGCCGCGGAGGCGTCCTCGCTGGTGTGCGACCTGGGGCGCTGGGTGCTGCACGAGGCGACGGCGCAGCTGGCCCGCTGGCGCGAGCAGCGCCCCGGCGCCTGGCCGGAGCCGGGCGCCGGCCCGGAGCCGACGGTGGCGGTGAACGTCTCCGGGCGGCACCTGACCGACCCGCGGCTGCTGGAGGACGTGGCCGACGCGCTGGCGGCCTCGGGCCTGCCGCCGCACCTGCTGGTGCTGGAGATCACCGAGACGGTGCTGGTGGACGACCCGCTGGCCACCGCGCACCTGCAGCGGCTGCGCGCCGGCGGGGTGGGCGTGGCCATCGACGACTTCGGCACGGGCTGGACGTCCATCGGGCAGCTGCCGACGACCCCGGCGGACACCCTGAAGATCGACCGCAGCTTCGTGGCCTCCACCGACCCCGGCCGGCGCGGGCTGGTGGCGCTGACGGTGCGGGCCGCGCACACCTTCGGGCTGCGGGTGGTCGCCGAGGGCGTGGAGGACGCCGAGCAGCTGCGCTGGCTGCGCGAGCAGGGCTGCGACACGGCGCAGGGGTACCTGTTCGCGCGTCCGATGCCGCCGGTCGAGGCGGCCGCGTGGCGGCGGCCGGCGGTGGCGCTGACGGCCTGAGCCGGGCGCGGTCCCTGCCGCACCCGGCAGGAACCTGCACCGGCGGCCCGCCGGGCTCGCCGGGCGGGCCCGCGGCTGCCAGCCTCCTGCGCGGCGGTGCCGGGGACCACGGGCGCGGCCGCCCCGCGCGGGGCACCCGCGCGCGCGACCGGGGTCGCGGTGGAGCAGGAGGAGGACCGGATGCGCACGGCGAGCACGAGGGGCGCGGCGGGCGGCGGGCGCGCGCGGGAGCGGCGGCGCGGGGCGCTGCGGCGCCTGGCGGCGGTAGGGGCGTGCGGGGCGCTGCTGTGCGCCGCGCCCGGCGCGGCGGCGGCCGCGGACGGGCCGCGGACGTGGTGGGTGGGCCCGGGCGGCTCGATCCAGGAGGCCGTCGACCGGGCCGCCTCCGGCGACACCGTGGAGATCGCCGCGGGCACGTACCGCGAGGCGGTGTGCGTGGTGGGCAAGGGCCTGACGATCCGCGGCGCCGGGCGCGAGGCGACCACGATCACCTGGCCGGACTGGGGCGCGGGCGCCCCGCTGCCGGAGGTCGCGCCCACGCCGTGCTGGGAGGCGCAGGAGCGCGCGGACGAGGAGGACGACGGCACCACCCTGGCCGACGACGTCTCGGGCCTGTTCTTCCTGGGCCCGGACGCGCCGGTGCGCGTGCAGGACCTGGGCACGCTGAACCACCCGGCGAACGGCGTCGCGGTGTGGGGCGGCTGGGGCGTGGAGGTGCGCGGCACCAGGGGCGTGGCCCACGAGCGCTACGGCGTGCTGGCGGCCGACTCGCACGACGTCGTGGTCGCGGACAACCTGGAGCTGGGCTGGGACCGCGGGGCGCCGTGGTACTCCGGCACCGCGGGCGTCTCGGTGGGCGACTCCGACGGGGCGCGCGCCGGGGTGCTGGGCAACACGGTGGTCGGCTACAACCTGGGCGTCTTCGTGAAGGAGTCGCGCGGGGGCACCGTGGCGGGCAACACCCTGACCGGCAACTGCGCCGGCGTGCTGCTCTTCGACGACTCGGCCACCGAGGTGCCCGACACCACCCGCCACGTGGAGGGCGGGGACTGGGCGGTGGTGGACAACACGGTCACCGCCAACAACCGGTACTGCCTGGTGGGCCGCGACGGCACCCAGCGGGTCTCGGGCACGGGGGTGGCGGTGACGAACGCCGACCACGTGCTGGTGGCGCGCAACACGATCACGGACCACCGGCCGTGGACGCCGGAGGGCGCCGAGCCGGTCAACTTCCCGTCGGGGGCGGTGGCGCTGGTCGCCTTCGCGGCCCCGCCGGGCACCGACCCGGCCGGTGCCGTGCCGCCGGGGACGGTGGAGGACGTGCTGGTCACGGGCAACACCACGGCCGGCAACGTCCCGCAGGACGTGTGGGTCACCCACGCGGTGCCCGGCAGCCCGCTGCAGGACCCCGGGGCCCGCGTCGTCGTGGAGAGCAGCGGCTGCACCGTCGCGAGCCTGGCCGAGCGCTGCGGCTGAGGGCCGCCGCCCACCCCCGGGGGCGCCCCGTCCGGCACGGCCGGACGGGGCGCCCCCGGCGTGTCGCGCGCCCGTTCCGTGCATCGTTGCAACAGTGCGGTCGGGGGTGGTGGACCGACCCGGTGGAGTTGCTTGACGACCTCCCGGGTCGCACCTACTCTCCCGGTAAGCGTTTTCTCTGCATCGATTCAAACCACGGGCCGGCACACCGGTCCCCCGAGCAACGGAGCTCAGACGATGAAGAACCGATCTGTCCTCACGATCGCCGCCACCCTCTGCGCGGGCGTGCTCGGGCTGACCGCCTGCGGGGGCGGCGACGCCGGCGGCGAGGCCTCCGCGGAGGGCCCCGTGACCCTGGACTACACCTGGTGGGGCAGCCAGGACCGCGCCGACCGCATGACGAAGGCGATCGCCGCGTTCGAGGCCGCCCACCCCGACATCAAGATCAACCCGAACTTCACCGACTACGACGGCTACTGGCAGAAGCGGGCCACCGAGGTCGCCGGCGGCGGGCTGCCCGACGTCATGCAGTTCGACATCTCCTACCTGCGCCAGTACGCCGACCGCGGCGCCCTGCTGGACCTGGAGGAGGTCTCCGACACCCTCGACACCAGCGGCATCGCGGAGACCCTCAAACCCTCCGGCCAGATCGACGGGGCCACCTACGGCGTGCCCATCAGCACCAACGCCCTGGGCCTGTTCTACAACCCCGCGATCGTGCAGCAGGCCGGGGTGGCCGCCCCCACGGGCGACATGACCTGGGACCAGTTCAACGCCTGGATCGCCGAGGTCAGCGCCAAGGCCCCCGAGGGGGTCTTCGGCAGCGGCGACTACACCGGCACCTTCTGGCTGTTCGACATGCACCTGCGCCAGCAGGGCAAGCAGGCGATCACCGAGGACGGCGAGGTCGGGTTCACGAAGGCGGAGCTGAAGCAGTGGTGGGAGTCCACCGCCGAGCTGCGCGCGGACGGCTCCCTGATCTCCGCCGAGCGCACCACCCAGCTGCTGCCGAAGTCCCCCTTCGGCGGCGGCGAGTCGGCCACCGAGTTCAGCTGGGACAACTTCCTGGCCGGCTACCTCGCCGACTCCGGCGCGGAGAAGCTGGAGATCGTGGCGCCGCCCAGCGACGGCGACGACAAGGGCCTGTTCCTCAAGGCCTCGATGGTGTACTCCATCGGCGCCGGCGCCGAGGACCCCGAGGCCGCCGCCGAGTTCGTCGACTTCATGGTCAACGACCCGCAGGTCGGCCAGATCTTCGGGACCTCCCGCGGCATCCCGGCCTCCCAGACCCAGCGCGACGGCACCACCTTCGAGGGGGCCGACGCCCAGATCGTCGCCTACGAGGAGTCCCTGGCCGGCGAGCTCGGCGACAGCCCGGCGCCGCTGGCCATCGGCTTCGGCACCGCCGAGTCGGCCTTCAAGCGCATCAGCGAGGACATCAACTACGGCCGCACCAGCGTCGACGACGCGGTCGAGGAGTGGTTCGCCGAGGCCGAATCGGCGCTGCAGCAGTGAGCACCGTCGAGCTGCGCGAGGCCGGCGCACCCGTCGCGCCCGCCGCGGGCGCCGGCCCGCGGAAGGCGCGGCGGGCCGAGAACCGGATCGGCTACGCGTTCCTCGCGCCGTGGCTCATCGGGTTCTTCGTCCTCACGGCCGGGCCCATGCTGGCCTCGCTGTACCTGGCGTTCACCGACTACAACCTCTTCCGCGCCCCGGAGTGGGTGGGCCTGGAGAACTTCTCCCGGCTGCTGGAGGACCCGCGCTACCTGCAGTCCATCAAGGTCACGCTCGTCTACGTGCTCATCGGCACGCCGGTCAAGCTGGCCGCCGCGCTGGCCGTGGCGCTGCTGCTCAACAGCGGCATGCGCGGCCAGGGCTTCTACCGCTCGGCGTTCTACGCGCCCTCGCTCATCGGCGCCAGCGTCTCCATCGCCATCGTGTGGAAGGCGATGTTCTCCGACGCCGGCATCGTCGACGTGGTCCTCACCGGCCTGGGCGGCGAGCCCGGCGGCTGGGTCGGCGACCCGGACAAGACGATGCCGATGATGATCCTGCTGGCCACCTGGCAGTTCGGCGCCCCGATGGTCATCTTCCTCGCGGGCCTGAAGCAGGTGCCCAGGGAGCTGCACGAGGCCGCGGCCGTGGACGGGGCCGGCTCGCTGCGCCGGTTCTGGAACATCACCGTGCCGATGCTCTCGCCGGTCATCTTCTTCAACCTGCTGCTGGAGACCATCAACGCCTTCCAGGTGTTCGCCTCCGCGTACATCATCTCCGGCGGCCAGGGCGGCCCGGCGGGCTCGACGCTCTTCTACACCCTGTACCTGTACCTGCGCGGCTTCCAGGACTCGCGCATGGGGTACGCGTCCGCCATGGCGTGGGTGCTGGCCCTGGTCATCGGCCTCATCACCGCGGTGATGTTCCGCACGTCCAACGCGTGGGTCCACTACAGCGGGGAGTCCAAGTGAGCACCGCGACCTCGACCACCACCGCCACCGCGCCGGCGGGGCAGCCGCCCGTCTCGCGCAGGGCGAAGCGCCAGCAGGGCGCCCTGGGCCGCTCGGTGCTGCTGCACGTGCTGTCCGTCGCCGTGCTGGTGGTGGCGCTGTACCCGGCGGTGTGGATGCTCGTGTCCTCCTTCAAGCCGACGAACGAGATCGTCGGCGACCCCTCGCTGCTGCCCAGCAGCGCGGGCCTGGACAACTTCCGCACCGCGCTGGCCGGCATCGGCGGCGTCTCCTTCTGGACGTTCACCTGGAACTCGCTGCTGCTGGCGGTGCTGTCCGTGGTGGGCACCGTGCTCTCCTCGGCGGTCACGGCGTACGCCTTCGCCCGCATCGACTTCGCCGGCCGCAGGGTGTGGTTCGCGATGATGATCGGCACGCTGCTGCTGCCGTTCCACGTGCTGATCATCCCGCAGTACATCGTGTTCCAGAAGCTCGGCCTGGTGGACACCTTCGTGCCGCTGCTCATCGGCAAGTTCCTGGCCGCCGAGGCGTTCTTCGTCTTCCTCATGGTTCAGTTCATGCGCAACGTGCCCAAGGAGCTGGACGAGGCCGCGCGCATCGACGGCTGCGGGCACGTGCGCATCTTCGGCAGCATCATGCTGCCGCTGCTGCGCCCGGCGGTCATCACCTCCTCGATCTTCGCCTTCATCTGGAGCTGGAACGACTTCCTGGGCCCGCTGCTGTACCTGAACTCCCCGGAGAAGTACCCGCTGCCGCTGGCGCTGCGGCTGTTCGTGGACCAGACCAGCGTGTCCGACTACGGCGCCCAGATCGCCATGTCGGTGCTGGCGCTGCTGCCCGTCATGCTCTTCTTCCTGGTCTTCCAGCGCTTCCTCGTGGACGGCGTGGCGACCCAGGGCCTGAAGGGCTGAGGGGCGTGTCCCGCCGGGCCGGCGCCCCCGGCGCCGCGCGCCGCGCCCCCCGGGCGGCCGGCGCGGGCGAGTCCTTCGAGCTGTTCGCCGAGACGCTGCTGACCGGCGTGGTGGTGGCGCTGCTCTCGCTGCCGCTGGTGACGGCCCTGCCGGCCGTGGCCGCCGGCACCGAGCACCTGCGCCGGCACCGCGCCGGGCGGGCCTCGGGCGTGCGGGTGCTGCTGCGCACCGCGCGGGCCGCGCTGCGCGGCTCCTGGGGCGTCTCCGCCGCGACGCTGGCGGCGCTGGCCCTGCTGGGGTTCAACGCCCTCGTGGCCAGCGGTCCCCTGCCCGGCGGCGGGGCGCTGCTGGCGCTCACGGCCCTGCTCGCGGTGGCCGTGGTGGTCGTCGCGCTGCGCGCGGCGGGCTCGTGGCGGCCCGGGGCGTCCTGGCCGGCGCTGGCGCGCGGCGCGGCCCGCGCCGCGGCGGCCGACCCCGGCGGCTCGGCCCTCGTGGCCGCGTCCGCCGGCTTCGTGGGCCTGCTGGCGTGGATGCTGCCGCCGCTGGCCCTGCCGGGCGCGGGCGTCGTCGTCCTCGGCCTCGTGGCCGTCGAGGCGCGCCGCTCCCCGGCCCCCTGAGGCCCCGCTCCCCCGCACCCCCACCCCGGCCCCGCCGCC
>NZ_JBJLSG010000063.1:0-26649 GCF_050871925.1 Kineococcus gurbantunggutensis | reverse complement strand
GCGGGACGACGCCCACGTCCTCCATCCGCTGCAGGACCTCCACGAGCACCCGGGTGCCCGAGGTCACCGGTGCGGTGTCGGGGGGCGGGGGCGGCGCCCCCGGCCCCCCCCCCCCCCCCCCCCCCAGGGCTGGCGGGTGCTCGGCGAGGACGTCGTGGCGGACTACCTGGACGCGGTGCTGGCGGCCACGGAGCTGCCCGCGCACCCCGCCCCGGCGCGCGAGCTGCGCGCGGTCGTCACCCCGATGCACGGCGTGGGCGGGGCGGTGCTCTCCGAGGCGCTGCGCCGCGCCGGGTTCACCGACGTGCACGTGGTGCCGGAGCAGGCCGAGCCGGACCCGGCGTTCCCCACGGTGGCGTTCCCGAACCCGGAGGAGCCCGGCGCGCTGGACCTGGCGCTGGACCTGGCCGCGCGCGTGGAGGCGGACCTGGTGCTGGCCGTGGACCCCGACGCGGACCGCGCGTGCGCCGCGGTGCCCACCGGGGAGCGCTCGGACCGCTCCGCGTGGCGCCAGCTCAGCGGCGACGAGCTGGGCTGGGTGCTCGGCGAGCACCTGGCCGCGCCCGGGGCGGTGCTGGCGTGCTCGGTGGTCAGCTCCCAGGGCCTGGCGCGCATCGCCGCCGCGCACGGGGCGGTGTTCTCCCCCGCCCTGACGGGTTTCAAGTGGATCGCCCGCGTGCCGGGGATCTCCTTCGGCTACGAGGAGGCCATCGGGTACTGCGTGGCCCCGGCCGTGGTGCGCGACAAGGACGGGGTCTCGGCGGCGGTGCTCACCGCGCGGCTGGCGCGGCGCCTGCTCGCCTCCGGGCGCACCCTGCTGGACGTGCTGGACGACGTGGCCCGCCGCGACGGCGTGCACCTCACCGGGCCGGTCTCGATCCGCGTGGAGGACCTGGGCCTGATCGGCGCGGCGATGGCGCGGCTGCGCCAGGACCCCCCGGCGCGGCTGGGCGGGGCGGCGGTGACGAGCGTGGAGGACCTGCGCGGGGGCGTGGACGGCCTGCCGCCCACCGACGGGCTGCGCTGGCGCACCGCCGAGGGCGCCCGCGTGGTGGTGCGCCCCTCGGGCACCGAGCCGAAGCTGAAGTGCTACTGCGAGGTCGTCGTGGAGCTGGAGGGCGACGGGCCCGGCGCCCTGGCCGCCGCGCGCCGCACGGCCGCGCAGCGGCTGGAGGCGGTGCGCCGCGACGTGCGGGCCGCCACCGGCATCGGCTGAGCGGGCACCCCCGGGTCGAACCCCCGCCGGGCACCCCCTGGCAGGACCCTGCACGCACCGGCGGCGTCGTGCCGCACCCGCCGCGGGCCGTTGAACGGCGGGCGCGGCGCTGGCAGCGTCGCCGCAGACCGTGCCCGGACCGAGCAGGAGGTTCCCCGTGCAGGACGTCGAGGGCCCGGTGGCCAGCGCCCCGGTGCTGACGGACGTGGTGCTGGACCCGGGGCCGGGCGGCACGCCGGGCCTGCGGGCGGTGCTGGGCACCCCCGCCGGTCCGGGGCCGTGGCCGGGCGTGGTCGTGGTGCACGAGGCGTTCGGCGTGGACGACGTCATGCGCCGGCAGGTGGCCCGGATGGCCTCCGCCGGGTACCTGGTGCTCATGCCGGACCTGTTCACCGCCGGCGGGGCGCGCCGCTGCCTGGTCTCCACGATGCGCGCGGTCGTCGCCGGGCACGGGCGCCCCTTCACCGACGTGGAGGCCGCCCGCGCGTGGCTGGCCTCGGCCCCGGGCTGCACCGGCCGCATCGGCGTGCTGGGCTTCTGCATGGGCGGCGGCTTCGCCCTGGTGACCGCCTCGCGCGGCTTCGACGTGGCGTCGGCGAACTACGCGCGCCTGCCCCCGGACGCCGAGGCCGCGCTGGCCGGGGCGTGCCCGGTGGTGGCCAGCTACGGCGGCGACGACCCGGCGCTGAAGGGCGCGGCCGCCGAGCTGGAGTCGGTGCTGACCCGCCTGGGCGTCGAGCACGACGTGCGCGAGTACCCCGGCGCCGGGCACGGCTTCCTCAACGACGGGCCCGTGGGCCCGCGCCCGCTGCGCCCGCTGCTGCGCCGGGTGGCGCGCATGGCGCCGGACCCGGTGGCGGCCGCGGACGCCTGGGGGCGCATCGAGGCGTTCTTCGCCGCGCACCTGCGCGGCGGGAGCGCGGCGTGAGCGGGGTGCGGGCGCGCACCGCGGTCGTCGTCGGCGGCGGCATCGCCGGGCCCGTGCTGGGGATGGCGCTGCAGCGCGCCGGGATCACCGCCACGGTGCACGAGGCCTACCCGGCCCCGGCCGGCGACGTGGGCGCGTGGCTGGGCGTGCAGGTCAACGGCCTGGACGCGCTGCGCGCGATCGGCGCGGAGCGGGCCGTGCTGGAGGCCGGGGTGCCCACCCCGCGCATCGAGTTCCGCAGCGGCACCGGGCGGGTCCTGGGCGGCATCGACACCCGCGGCGACGACCCGGCCGCCCCGGCGGGGGTGTCCCTGAAGCGCTCGGAGCTGTACCGGGTCCTGCACGAGCAGGCGCGCGAGCGCGGCGTGGACGTGCGGTACGGCTCGCGGCTGGTGGGGGCGCGGCGCGCGGGCGAGGGCGTGCTGGCCGAGTTCGACGACGGCAGCACCGTGACCGCCGACGTGCTCGTGGGCGCCGACGGGGTGCGCTCGACGGTGCGCTCCCTGCTGGACGCCGGGGCGGCCGCGCCGCGGTTCGTGCCGATCCTCAACCTGGCCGGGTACTCCGAGCACGTTCCCGCCGGGGCCGAGCCCGGCACGCTGACGATGGTGTTCGGCAGGCGGGCGTTCTTCGGGTACCTGCTCGCGCCCGGCGGGCGCACGTGGTGGTTCGCGAACCCCCCGCTGGCGGTGGAGCCGGCCCGCGGGGAGCTGGAGGCGGGCACCGACGCGCGCTGGCGGGCGGTGCTGGCGGCCTCCTTCGCCGGCGACCGCTCCTGCGCCCTGGACCTGGTCGCCGCCACGCCCGGGCCGCTGCGCGCGTGGGCGACGTACGACCTGCCCACGGTGCGCACCTGGCACGACGAGCGCACGGTGCTGCTGGGCGACGCCGCCCACGCCACCTCCCCCGCCGCCGGGCAGGGCGCCTCGCAGGCGCTGGAGGACGCGGTGGTGCTGGCGCGCTGCCTGCGCGACCTGCCGGCCCCCGCGGCGTTCGAGGCGTTCGAGCGCCAGCGGCGCGCGCGGGTGGAGCGGGTCGTGGCCGCGGGCTGGCGCACCAGCGCGGCGAAGTCGCCGGGCGCGGTGGGCCGCGTCGCGCGCGACCTGGTGATGCCGCTGGTGCTGCGCGCCGGCGCGGCGCGCGGGCAGGACCAGCAGGCGTGGATGCGCCGGCACCACGTCGACTGGGACGCCACCGTGCCGCTCCCGCGGGCGCGCGGCGCGGCGGTGCCGGCGGGCGGCTGAGGCCCCCCGGCACCGCCGCGCGCCCGGGCGGGCCCCGGGCGGGCCGCTCAGGCGGGGCGGTCCTGCGGGGCCGGCCCGCCGGCGAGCACCCCGGACAGCCAGGTGAGCTGCCTGCGCCAGTGGTGCACCTGCCCGCCCTCGTGGTCGTTGAAGGGGTAGACCGCCAGGTCCGCCGGCCCGCCGTAGCTGCGGTGCGCGGCCCAGACGGTGGAGGGCGGGCACACGCGGTCCATCAGGGCCAGCGAGATCAGCGCGGGCGCGGTGGCCCGGGACGCCAGGTGGGCGACGTCGAAGTAGTCCAGGGTGCCCAGGACCTGCTCGACGCGGTCGCGGTGGACGGCGAGGTAGCGCACGAGCTCGGCGTAGGGGTCCGTCGGGGCGACGAGGACGGCGCGGCGGAACCAGGACAGGAACGGCACGTCGGCCATGACCGCGCGCACGCCCTCGGCCAGCGAGCCGGCGGCCAGGGCGAGGGCGCCGCCCTGGCTGGCCCCGGCGACGCTGACGGCGCCCGGGTCCACGTCCGGCAGGCCGCGCGCGGCCTGCACGGCGCGGACCGCGTCGACGTACACCCGGCGGTAGTAGTAGCGCTCGCGGTCCAGGACCCCGCGCGTCAGGAAGCCCGGCGCCGAGACGTCGGAACCGGCCGGGTCCGGCGTCGAGCCGCCACCGCCCCACACCGCGCCCTGCCCGCGGGTGTCCACGACGAGGTGGGCGTACCCGGCGCTGGCCCAGGTGAGGCGCTCCTCGGCCAGGCCGCGCCCGCCGCCGTAGCCGACGAACTCCACCACGGCCGGCAGCGGCTGCCGCGCGCCCGCCGGCCGCACGAGCCAGGCGTTGATGCGGTCGCCGCCGTCACCGGCGAAGGAGAACTCCTCGTGGGTGAGGGTCGTCAGACGAGTTTGCACCGGGGAGCGCCGCACGTCGAGGGGGTGCGCCGCGGCCGCCGCGAGGCAGGAGCTCCAGAACTCGTCGAGGTCGGCGGGCACGTTCAGCACGACGTCGAGCTCCTCGAGCTCCCCCAGGGTCATCTCGGACAGCGGCACAACGGCTCCTCGTCGTCGCGGATCGGCGGCCCCGTCGACGACGGCGACCCTGATTCATCAGACGACATCTTGACACCTCGGGAACCCCCGCGTCATCGTCTGCGTGCCGCCGCACCGGCGCGGCCGACGACCCGAGGAGACGCGATGACGTGCAGCGCCGGGGACGTGCGCCCCTGATGCCGCAACTGCACTACGACCGCCCGGCCTCGACCTGGCTGGAGGCGCTGCCGGTGGGCGACGGCCGGCTCGGCGCCGTCTGCTGGGGCCTGGCCGACGGCGAGAAGCTGTCCCTGAACGACGACCGCGCCTGGTCCGGCCCCGTCGGCGGCCCGCGGCACGCCGCGCCCGCCGACCACCCGCAGCGGGTGCTCGCCGCGCGGCGCGCGGTCCTGGACGGCGACGCCGCCCTGGCCGACGAGCTGATGCAGCCGGTGGTGCCGCACACCCAGGCCTACCTGCCCGTCGGGGACCTGACGGTGCGCACCCCGGGGCTGAGCGTCGCGCAGGACCTGCGCCGCGGCCTGGACCTGTCGACGGCGACCGCCTGGACGCGCCGGCCCGGGCCCGGCGGCGGCGCGCGGCACGAGACGTTCGTCGCCGCCCGCGCCGGCGCGCTCGTGCACGAGCTGACCGCGGCCGGCGGCGAGGACGTGGAGGTGGCCTTCGCCTCCCCGCTGCCGCTGCGCTCGGTGCGGCGCGGCTCCCCGGGCCCCGGCGAGGTGGAGTGGCGCGCGCTGCTGGAACTCCCCCTCGACGTGCGCCCCTGGGGCCCGGGGCAGGAGGGCGAGGCGGTGCGGTGGGCCGGGCCCGGCTCGCCGGCCCGGCTGGTCGCCGTCGTCGTGCGCGCCCGCGCGGACGGGTGCGCGCCGGACCGGGACGCGGTGGACGCGGTGGACGCGGTGGACGGCGTGGACGCCGCGGACGGCGCGGACACCGCGGGCGGGGGCGGCGGGGTGCTCGTGGCCCGCTGGGCCGGGGCCCGCCGCGTGCGGCTGGTGGTGGCCGTGGAGGTCCCCGAACCCCTCGCGGACTCCCCCGGCACGCCGGACGCGCAGGCCGCGGCGCGGCGCGCGGCGGCGGCGCTGGGGGCCGTGGAGGAGGTGCGCGCCGCGCACCTGGCCGACCACGCCGCCCTGTTCGGGCGCGCCGGCCTGGAGCTGCACGGCCGCTGCGGGCCCGCGACCCCCACCGACGAGCTGGTGCACCGGGCCGTGGACGACGAGGACGCCCACCGGGCGCTGGCGGAGCTGGTCGTGGCGCACGCGCGCTACCTGCTCGTCACCGGCTCGCGGCCGGGCACGCTGCCGATGACGCTGCAGGGTCTGTGGAACGCCGAGCTGCGGCCGCCGTGGAGCAGCAACTACACCACGAACGTGAACCTGCAGATGGCGTACTGGCCGGTGCAGGCGTGGGCGCTGCCGGAGTGCGCCGAACCGCTGCTGGCGTTCGCCGAGCGCCTGGCCGCCGAGGGGGCGCGCGCGGCGCGGGAGATGTACGACGCGCCGGGGTGGGTGACGCACCACAACAGCGACGGGTGGGCGCAGACCCGCAGCGTCGGCGGCGGCTGGGCGGACCCGTCGTGGTCGGCGTGGCCGTTCGGCGGGGCGTGGCTGTGCGCGAACCTCGTCGACGCCGTGGAGCACGCGGCGGACCCGGCCGCCGTCGCGGCGCGGGTGCTGCCCGTGCTGGAGGGCGCCGCGCGGTTCTGCCTCGCCTGGCTGGTGCGCCTGCCCGACGGAACCCTGGGCACCGCGCCGTCCACCTCGCCGGAGAACCGCTGGCTGGACGCCGGCGGCACCGCGCGCGCGGTGACCGCCAGCAGCACCTGCGACCTGGAGCTGACCCGCGGGCTGCTGCAGGCGTGGTCGCGGCTGGCGCCGGACGAGCCGGCCACCGCCCGGCTGCGCGAGGACGTGCGCGAGGCGCTGGCCGGGCTGCCGCGCCCGCGCACCGGCGCGCGCGGGCAGCTCCTGGAGTGGCACGAGGACCTGCCGGAGGCCGAGCCGGAGCACCGGCACACCTCCCACCTGGTGGGCCTGTACCCGCTGGGCACGCTGGACCCGCGGGCCGAGCCGGACCTGGCCGCGGCCGCCGCGCGCACCCTGGAGCTGCGCGGGCCGGAGAGCACCGGGTGGGCGCTGGCCTGGCGCACCGCCCTGTGGGCGCGGCTGGGCCGCGGCGACGTCGTCGGCGACCTCGTGCGGCGCTGCCTGCGCCCGGCCGTCGACGACGCCGCCCAGGCCGGCGGGCTGTACCCGAACCTGTTCTCCGCCCACCCGCCGTTCCAGGTCGACGGCAACCTCGGCTTCGCCGCGGGCGTGGCCGAGGCGCTGGTGGGCTCCACCGCCGAGCGCGTGGACCTGCTGCCCGCGCTGCCGCCGCAGTGGCCGCGCGGGCGGGTGCACGGCCTGCGCACCCGCGCCGGGGTCGAGGTGGACCTGACGTGGGAGGAGGGGCGGCCCACCCGCGCGCGGCTGCGGCACCTGCGCGCCGGCACCGTGCACGTCGCCGTCGGCGCGAGCGCGTGCGGCACCTTCACCGGCGGCCCCGGCGAGGAGCACGACGTGCCGCTGCCCGCCCCCGCCGCGCACCGCACCGGAACCCACCAGGGAGGAACCCCGTGAAGATCCTGCGCACCGGCCCCAGGGGCGGCGAGAGCCCCGCGGCCCTGCTGCCCGACGGGCGCGCCCTCGACCTGTCCGGCGTCCTGGACGCGCACCGGCCGTGGAGCGCGGAGGACCTCGCCGCCGCCGGCGCCGCCGTGCGCTCCGGCGACCTGCCGGAGCTGGACCTCACCGGCCGCCGGATCGGCGCCCCGCTGCCGCGGCCGGGCACCGTGGTGTGCATCGGGCTGAACTACCGCGACCACGCGCAGGAGACCGGCGCGGCGATCCCGGCCGAGCCGGTGGTGTTCCTGAAGTCCTCCTCCACCGTCGTCGGCCCGCACGACACCGTCCTGGTGCCGCGCGGCAGCACCAAGACGGACTACGAGGTCGAGCTGGGCGTGGTCATCGGCCGGCGCGCCCGCTACCTGGCCAGCGCCGAGGAGGCGCTGGAGCACGTCGCCGGCTACGTCGTCTCCCACGACGTCTCCGAGCGCGAGTTCCAGCTCGAGCGCGGCGGGCAGTGGGACAAGGGCAAGAGCTGCGAGACGTTCAACCCGCTGGGGCCGTGGTTCGTCACCGCCGACGAGGTGCCCGACCCCGGCGCGCTGGGCCTGCGCACCCGCGTCAACGGCGAGCTGCGCCAGGACGGCTCCACGCGCGACCTCGTGTTCGGCGTCGGGGAGGTCGTGCGCTACCTCAGCCACTTCACCGTCCTGGAACCCGGCGACCTGGTGAACACCGGCACCCCCGCCGGGGTGGCGCTGGGCCGCCCGGACCCCAAGCCGTACCTGCGCGCTGGCGACGTCGTCGAGTGCGAGGTCGACGGTCTGGGCAGCACCCGCAACGAGCTGGCGGACGCCTGATGGCCGCCCGCGCGAGGTTCACCGGGTTCCGCACCCTGGACGTGCGCTTCCCCACCTCCCGCCACCTGGACGGCTCGGACGCGATGAACCCCGACCCGGACTACTCCGCGGCGTACCTCGTCATCGGCACCGACGCCGGCGACGGCCTGGAGGGGCACGGGTTCGCGTTCACCATCGGCCGCGGCAACGACGTGCAGGTCGCGGCGATCGAGGCGCTGGCCGGGTACGTCGTGGGCCGCGACGTCGAGGAGGTCCTGGGCGACATGGGCGCCACGTGGCGCTCGTTCGTCGACGACTCGCAGCTGCGCTGGCTGGGCCCGGAGAAGGGCGTGGTGCACATGGCCGTGGGCGCCGTCGTCAACGCCCTGTGGGACCTGCGCGCCAAGCGCGCCGGGCTGCCGCTGTGGGACCTGCTCTCGCGCCTGTCCCCCGAGGAGCTGGTCTCCCTGGTGGACTTCCGCTACCTCACCGACGCCCTCACCGAGCAGGAGGCGCTGGAGCTGCTGCGCGCGGCCGAACCGGGCCGGGCGGCGCGGCGCGAGGCGCTGCTGCGCGAGGGCTACCCCGCCTACACCACCACCCCCGGGTGGCTGGGCTACTCCGACGACAAGCTCGTGCGGCTGGCGCGCGAGGCCGTCGCGGAGGGGTTCACCCAGATCAAGCTCAAGGTCGGCGCCGACCTCGACGACGACGTGCGCCGGTTGCGGCTGGCGCGCGGGGCCGTCGGCCCGGACGTGCGCATCGCGGTGGACGCCAACCAGCGCTGGGACGTCGGGCAGGCCGTGGAGTGGATCGCGGCGCTGGCGCCGCACGACCCGTGGTGGGTGGAGGAGCCGACCAGCCCCGACGACGTGCTGGGGCACGCGGCGATCCGCCGCGCCGTCGCCCCGGTGCGGATCGCCACCGGCGAGCACGTGCACAACCGCGTCGTCTTCAAGCAGATGCTGCAGGCCGGTTCGCTGGACGTGCTGCAGATCGACGCCGCGCGCGTGGCCGGCGTCAACGAGAACGTCGCGATCCTGCTGCTGGCCGCCAGGTTCGGCGTCCCGGTGTGCCCGCACGCCGGCGGGGTGGGGCTGTGCGAACTGGTGCAGCACCTGGCGATGTTCGACCTCGTCGCCGTCTCCGGCACCGCGCGGGACCGCGTGATCGAGCACGTCGACCACCTGCACGAGCACTTCGTGGACCCGGTGCGGGTGCGCGGCGGGCGCTACCTGGCGCCCACCGCGCCCGGTTTCTCCGCGCAGGTGCGCGAGGAGTCCCTGCAGCGGCACCTGTTCCCCACCGGCGCGGAGTGGGCCGGCGAACCCGCGCCGCCGCGCGGGGCCGGGGTCCCGGCGTGAGCGCGCTGGCGGGCCTGCGCGTGCTGGTGACCGGCGGCGCCTCGGGCATCGGGGCGGCGACGGCGCAGCGCTTCGCCGAGGAGGGCTCGGCGGTGGCGGTGCTGGACCGGGAGTTCCCCGGTCCGGCGCCGCGGGGGGTGACCGCGGTGGTGGCGGACCTGTCCGACGACGCCGCGGTGCGCACCGCGGTGGCCGCGGCGGTCAGCGCCCTGGGCGGCCTGGACGTCCTGGTCAACAACGCCGGGATCGGCGCGCAGGGCACGGTGGAGGACAACGACGACGACGAGTGGCACCGCGTCCTGGACGTCAACGTCCTCGGCGTCGTCCGCGCCACCCGGGCCGCGCTGCCGGCGCTGCGCCAGTCGCCGTGCGCGGCGGTGGTGAACACCTGCTCCGTCGCCGCCTGGGCCGGGCTGCCCCGGCGCGCGCTGTACTCGGCGTCCAAGGGCGCGGTGCAGGCGCTGACGCTGGCGATGGCCGCGGACCACCTCGCCGACGGCGTGCGCGTGAACTGCGTCAACCCCGGCACCGCGCACACCCCCTGGGTGAGCCGGCTGCTGGCGGCCGCCGAGGACCCGGAGGCGGAACTGGCCGCGCTGGCCGCCCGCCAGCCCAGCGGCCGGCTGGTCACCGCCGAGGAGGTGGCGCACCAGATCGTGCACCTGGCCGACCCGCGCTCCAGCGCCACCACGGGTGCGGTCGTGGCCGTGGACGGCGGGATGCACGGGTTGCGGGTGCCGGCGGCGCGGCCGTGACGGACCTGCGCGCGGGCACCCGGCCGCTGGGGCGCTCGGGCGTGCGGGTGCCGGTGCTGGGGTTCGGCGGCGCCCCCGTCGGCAACCTCTACACCGCGGTGCCCGACGCGGTCGCCCGCGCGGCCGTCGGGCAGGCCCTCGCCGAGGGGGTGCGGTACTTCGACACCGCGCCCCACTACGGCCTGGGGCTGTCCGAGGAGCGGATCGGCGCGGCGCTGCGCGGGGTGGAGCGCGACGCGTTCGTGCTCGGCACCAAGGTCGGCCGCCTGCTGGAACCGGTGCCCGCACCGGCCGGCACGGACGTCGAGGGCGGTTTCGAGGTGCCCGCGCGCGCCCGGCGGGTGTGGGACTTCTCCGCCGGCGGCGTGCGGCGCAGCCTGGAGGAGAGCCTGCGGAGGCTGGGCCTGGAGCGCGTCGACGTGCTGCTGGTGCACGACCCGGACGAGCACGAGGAGGACGCCCGCACCGGTGCGCTGCCCGAGCTGCACCGGATGCGCGAGGAGGGACTGGTGCGCGCCATCGGCGCGGGCATGAACTCCACCGGGCCGCTGACCCGCTTCGTGGAGGAGTTCGACCTCGACGTCGTCCTGCTCGCCGGCCGCTACGACCTGCTGGAGCAGCCCGCCCTGGACGACCTGCTGCCCGCCGCGCTGCGCCGCGGGACCTCCGTCGTGCTCGGCGGGGTGTTCGGCTCGGGCCTGCTGGCGCGGGAGCGCCCGCCCGCGGACGCCACCTACCGCTACGCGCCGGCGCCGGCGGACGTCCTGGCCCGGGCGCACCGGGCCGCGGACCTGGCCCGCGAGCACGGGGTGACGCTGCCGGCGCTGGCGCTGCAGGCGGTGCTGGCGCACCCGGCGGTGGCGTCGGCGGTGGTGGGCATGCGCAGCCCCGAGGAGGTGCGCCGCGACGCGGCGCTGCTCGACGTGGCCGTGCCCGCCGCCGCGTGGGAGGCGCTGCGCGCCTCCGGGATCGTGCGCCCGGAGGTGCCGCTGCCGGGCCTGGCGCCGTGATCGACGCGCACGTGCACCTGTGGGACCCCGCCCGGCGGGACTACCCGTGGATGCGCGGCGCGGCGCGGGAACCGCTGCGGCGGCGCTTCACGGCGCAGGACCTGCGCCCGGCGGCCGGGGCGGCGGGCGTCGGCGCCGCCGTGCTCGTGCAGACCGTCGCCGAGGTGGCGGAGACCCGGGAGTTCCTGGCCACCGCGCAGGCCTCCGGCGGGCTGCTCGCCGCCGTCGTCGGCTGGGTGGACCTCACCGGCGACGTCGCCGCGCAGGTGGAGGCGCTGCGCGGCGGGCCGGGCGGGGCCCTGCTCGCCGGGGTGCGCCACCAGGTCGAGGACGAGCCCGGCACGGGCTGGCTGCTGCGCGAGGACGTGCGCCGCGGCACCCGCACCGCCGCCGGCCTCGGCCTCGTGCACGACCTGCTGGTGCGCGCGGACCAGCTCGCCGACGTGCCCGCGGTGCTCGACGCGAACCCGCGGGGGCGCTTCGTGCTCGACCACGCCGCCAAGCCCCCGCTGGGCGACGCCGCGGCGCTGGGCGAGTGGTCGCGCCTGCTGGCGCGGGCGGCGCGGCGGGAGAACCTGGTGTGCAAGGTGTCCGGGCTGTTCACCCTGCTGCCGCCGGGACGGGGCCCGGAGGCGCTGCGCCCCGTGGTGGAGCACCTGCTGGAGGTGTTCGGACCGCGGCGGCTGCTCGCCGGCAGCGACTGGCCGGTGAGCACCCCGGCCGGCGGGTACGAGCGGGTCCAGGGCTGGACCCGCGAGCTGCTGGCGGGGCTGTCTGGCACCGAGCGCGAGCGGGTCCTGGGCGGCACTGCCCGCGAGGTGTACGGCCTGCCGCGCTGGAGCGCTGGCGGGGGGCGCGCGCCGGCGGCGACGATGCCTCCGTGAGCACCGACGCTGGACCGCCACCCCCGCCCGGCCCCTCCCCGCGCCCGCGCGTGCGCGTCGTGCACCTCACCGGCCCGGTGTTCGCCGCCCTGGCCGCCGGCGACCTGAGCGCGGCCAACGCCCTCAGCCCCGTGCCGCTGACCGCCCACTTCGCCGGCCCGGACTGGCGCGGGGTCTGGCGGGTGCGCCACGAGCAGGTGCTGCGCGACCCCGCCAGCGCCGCCTGGGTCACCGGCGTCGTCTGGGACGAGGACCTGCGGCTGGCCGTGGGCCGGGCCGGGTACCACGGGCCCCCCGACGAGCGCGGGACGGTGGAGGTCGGCTACGCCGTCGCCCCCGAGCACCGCCGCCGCGGCTACGCCCGCGCCGCGCTGGAGTCGCTGCTGCGCCGCGCCGCGCGCGAACCGGCGGTCCGCACGGTGCGCGTCAGCATCTCCCCGGCCAACACCGCCTCCCGGGACCTCGCCGCCCAGTACGGCTTCGTGCGGGTCGGTGAGCAGTGGGACGAGGAGGACGGCCTGGAGGTCGTCTACGAGGTCGCCGCCGGGGAGGGGGGCACGCCGTGAGACCCGTCCCGCACGGCGCGGCGGGAGCCCGGCCCGACCCGGCCGCGCCCTGGTCGGGGACGGCCGTGGTCGCCGAGCACGGCCGCGTCGTGCACGAGGAGTCCAGCGGCTCCGCCGACGGGCCGGGCAGCACGCCCTGCGGGCCCCACCTGCGGTTCCAGGCCTCCTCCCTCAGCAAGCAGGTCCTCTCCGTCGTCGCCCTGGCGCTGCAGCAGCGCGACCGGCTGCGGCTGGACCGGCCGATCACCCGGTGGCTGCCGCACCTGCCGCCGGCCTTCGACGACGTCACCCTGCACCACCTGCTCAGCCACACCTCGGGCACCGGCCACTGGGCCGACCTGCCCGGGCCGGCACCGGGCGGGCGGCCCGCGCACCCGGCGGACCCGCCCGCCCCCGACGCGCTGCGCGCCCTGGTCGCCGGGGCGGGGCTGCTCACCCCCGCGGGGACGGCCTGGCGCTACAGCGGCCCCGGCTCCTTCCTGGCCGCCGACGTCCTGGAGGCCGCCGGCGGCCGGCGCTACCGCGACCTCGCGGCCGAGTTCGTCCTCGGACCCGCGGGGATGACCTCCACCACCTCCGGCCGCTTCCCCGCGGGGTGGACCGACGCCGCCGCCGGCCACCGCGCCGGTCGGCGCGTCCACGTGGACGCCGGGTGGACGCGGATCACCGGCAGCGGGGACCTGTGGACCACGGCCGGCGACCTGCTGCGCTACAGCCGCGCCCTGCGCACCGGGCGGCTGCTCGACCCGGCCGCCGCGGCGTCGCTGTGGACGCCCCACGCCCCGCTGCCCGCACCGCCGGCGCCCGGTCCGGGACCCACCACGGCCACCGCCTACGGCTACGGCACCTTCCTCGGGCACGTCCTCGGGCGTCCGGCGTGGTTCGTCCCCGGCGACAACCCCGGCTACCGCTCGCTGCTGGTGCACCCGCTCGGCAGCGACACCGACGTGGTCGTGCTGTCCAACGACGAGGTCCCCGGCATCGACGGCGCGCTCGGGCGGGCCCTGCGGCCCTGACCCCGCAGGGCCCGGCGACGCCCCGCGGTCACCGCGCCGGCCGCTCCCCCGCCGACGGTTCCCCCGCCGACGGTTCCTCCGCCGACGGTTCTTCCGCCGGGGGTTCCTCCGCGCCCGCGAGGAAGTCCTCCACCGCGAGCAGGTGGTGGCCCATCCGCAGCCGGGCGCGGTCCGGGTCGTGCGCGCGCAGCGCCTCCAGCACCGCGCGGTGCTCCTCCAGCGTGCGGGCGGTGGCGCCCTCGTCGGTGAGGGCGCGCCACACCCGCGCCCGGACCGTGCGGCCGGCGAACGCCTGCACGAGCGCGGCCAGCACGGGGTTGCCCGAGGCCTGCGCGACGACCTGGTGGAAGCGGATGTCGGCGTCGACGAACTCCCGCGGCTCCACCGCGCCCGGCGCGGCCATGGCGTCCAGCGCCTCCTGCGCGGCCGCCAGGGCCTCCTCGTCGATGCAGCGGGCCGCCAGCGCGGCGGCCTCGGTCTCCAGCAGGCGGCGCACGGAGTGCAGGGCGCGCGCGCCGCCGGCGTGGTGCAGGTCCACGAGGAAGGACATGGGTGCGAGCAGCAGCGAGGAGTCCAGCGCGGTGACGTACGTGCCGGCCCCCTGCCGGGTCTCCAGGACCCCCAGGTGCGACAGCGCCCGCACCCCCTCGCGCAACGGGCCGCGCGAGACGCCGAGGGCGCGCGCCAGGTCCGCCTCCACCGGCAGGCGCTGCCCGGGCCCGAGGGTCCCCTCGAAGATCATCTTCTTGATGCCCTCGACGACCACGTCGGTCTGCGACGGGGCGCCCCGGCCGTCGGGCTGCTCGCTCGGCACGTCCACCTCCGGGTCCGCCTCCGGGTCCACCTCCGGGTGACCCGCCACCCTAGTCGTCTGACGACTGCGGGGCGGGTGCGTCCGGGCGGATGCGTGCGGGCGGGTGCGTGCGGGCCGCCCTCAGGCGCCGGCCCGCTCGCGCAGCCAGGCCGCGACCAGGGCGGTGACCTCCTCGCGGTTCGTCTCGTTGAACACCTCGTGCCGCGCGCCCGGGAACAGCTCCAGCCCCACGTCGCGCAGGCCCGCGGCGCGGTAGCGCTCCGCCAGGCGCACCAGCAGCTCGCCGCCCGTGCCGCCGACGGGGTCGTCGGCGCCGCTGACGACGAGCACGGGCAGGTCGGGGCCGATCGCGGCCAGGCGGGCGGGGTCGGCGGTGGCGGCCGCGGTGGCCAGGGCGCCGGCGAGGATCGCCTCGTCGGTCTCGAAGCCGCACAGCGGGTCGGCCACGTAGGCGTCGACCTCGGCGGCGTCGCGGCTGAGCCACTCGAACCCGGTGCGGTGCTCGAAGGGGGCGTTGAAGGCCGCCAGGCCCGGCTGGTCGGCCGGCAGCGAGCGCACCACGTCGACGAGCCCGTCCAGCGCGGTGGACCCGCTCAGCACGACGCCCGCGTACAGGTCCGGGTGCTCCAGCAGGACGTTCTGCGCCGCCATCGACCCCAGCGAGTGCGCGAGCAGGAACACCGGCAGGCCGGGGAACTCCTCGCGCAGCAGCTCGCCGTGCCGGGCGACGTCCGCGGTGAAACCCGCGAAACCCGCCTCGCCGAACCCGCCCAGCGGCACGCCGCCGCCGGTGGAGGAGCCGTGCCCGCGGTGGTCGTTCGCGGAGACGACGAACCCGGCGGCGTTCAGGGCCGCGGCCAGGCGGGCGTAGCGGCGCCCGTGCTCGGCCAGGCCGTGGGCGACCTGCACCACCCCCACCGGCTCGCCGGGCACGTCGGCCCAGCGGTACGTGGTGATGGCCAGGCCGTCGGCGGGCGAGGGGAACGAGGCGGTGGCGGGGGCGGTGGGCACGGGTCTCCTCCGTCGGGTGCGGGGCTCCGCGGTGAACCCCGGGTCGTGGTCGCCGCCCAGTGTGCCGCAGCCCCCTCGGCCCTCGACGGACGCTAGCTGCGCCGGTGGTCGCTGTAGGTGTAGGGGTTCTCCCCCACGACCGTCTCGGGCACCTCGGGGCTCATGCCCGCGGCCCACTCCCGCTCGCCGACCCGCGAGCGCAGGTGCTCCACGGTGCGCTCCACCTCGCGGCGGGCGGCGGCGAGGTCGACACCGAGCAGGCGGTGCTCGTGCTTGACGAGGCGGCCGGCCACCAGGACGGTGTGCACGTCGCCGCGCTGGGCCTGGAGCACCACGTGCCCGTGCGGGTGCAGCAGCGGGGTGAGCGCCGGCGAGGCGTCGTTCTTCACGAGCACCAGGTCCGCCTGCTTGCCGACCTCGACGCTGCCGAGGTCGTCCTCGCGCCCGATCGCGCGGGCCCCGCCGCGGGTGGCCCACTCCACGACCTGCTCGGCGCGCAGGCTGTTGCCGGTGACGGTCCCGCCGCGCTGCTGGGCCTCGAGGTGCTCGCGGGCGCGGTCGGCGCCGAGGGTGGCGCGCATGGCGGAGAACATGTCGGCGCTCCACCAGGCGCTGCTGTCGGTGGACAGGGACACGTCGATGCCGTGCCGGCGCAGGCGCCAGGTGGGCGGGTAGCCCTGCCCGGCGTTCTGCTCGCTCTCGGCGGAGACCGAGACGCGACCGCCGCTGGCCGCGATGCGCTGGTAGGAGTCCTCGGACAGCGAGGCGGCGTGCACGTACACGGTGCCGGGGTCGGCGAACCCGTTCTCGTGCACCAGGCGCACGGCGTCGTCGCCGGTGGCGCCCCACACCCCGGCGTGGGTGGTGACGGGCAGGCCGAGCTCGCGGGCGACCTCGAAGGCGCCGCGCTCGGGGAACGCCGGGTCGCCGGTGACGTCGAAGGCGAGCTGCAGGGCCAGGCGGCCCTCGTCGCGGCGCCGGCGCGCGAACGCCTGGAACTCCGGCGAGGCCGTCCAGGCGGCCGGGGCGGCGTGCAGGTTCCCGCAGGCCAGGACGTAGCGGCCGGGGACGCCGGTCAGGGCGTCGGCGGCGGCCTCGGCGTGCTCGACGGTGCGCAGCCCGTGGGACCAGTCCACCGTCGTGGTGACCCCGGCGTCGACGGCCTCCAGCGCGGACAGGACGTTGCCGGCGTGCACGTCCTGCGGGCGGAACAGGGTGCCGTGCTGCAGGTAGTACCACTGGAAGTACTGGGCGAGGGTCCAGTCGGCGCCGTAGCCGCGCATCGCGGTCTGCCACATGTGCCGGTGGGTGTCGACCATGCCCGGCAGCACCACCCCGCCGGTGGCGTCGACCTCCAGCGCGCCGCCGGGGGCGGGCAGGTCGGGGCCGACGGCCGCGACGGCGCCGTCGAGGACGAGGACGTCGGCGCCGGGCAGGACGCGGCGGTCGCGGTCGACGGTGAGGACCGTGCCGCCGCGCAGGACGACGGGCCGCCCGTCCCCGGTGGGTGCGTCCGGCACGGCGACCTCCAGCGCTCGCGGTGGTGCGCCCACGACGGGCGCACCGGCACCGGCGACGCTAACCGCGCGCGGCGCTGCCGGTCCGCCCCGGGCGCGGACCCCGGCAGCGACCTGCCAGGTGCGCGAGCGCGGCCGGGCGCCTCACTCGACGTCGACGAACACCGGGTTCGTGTAGCACCACAGGTCGTCCCAGGGGTCGGAGTCGCCGATCCGGTCCACCAGGGGGTGCCCGTCGGCGTCGGCGTGCCGGCCGTCGCCACCGCGGAAGCGCACGTAGAAGGGGTCCTGCACGCCGCGCAGGGTGAAGGTGTAGCGCTGGCGGCCGCCGGTGCGGGCGGGCACCTCGAAGCTCTCCACGACGCGGGTGCCCGGCGCCTGCCACAGGTCGCGCTCGGCGTCGGCGACGCGGCCGGTGACGGTGCCCACGACGACGTCCCAGCGCGCCGCGCGCGGGACCTCGCCGCCGCCGTTGGGCGTCGTGGCGGGGTCGACGAGCAGCTCCACCTCCACGTCGCCGCCGCGGCGCACGGTGGTGCGCGCGCCGAACGTCACGCCGGGCCCCTCGCCGCCGGGGCGCACCCGCGCCTCGACGGCCCGCACGAGGCCGCCGTGCACGACGAACACCCGCCCGGCGCGCAGGGCGGCCATGACGGAGCGGTAGTCGCGGGCGGTGGCGCCCACGCAGGTGCGCGAGTAGAACCCGGGGGCGAAGTCGACGTAGCCGTGCTGCACCACGCCGGAGTCCACGGGGGTGCCGCGGTGGCCGTGGCGCTCGTAGTGCGCGCGGGAGGGTTCGCCGACGACGACGGTGTCGCCGTGGTCGAAGTGGTTGTCGGAGTTCGCGGTGATCCACCAGGGCAGGCCCTCGGCGAGCAGGGAGTCCCACAGGCCGCCGACGCGGCCGGTGGCGGCGTCGAAACCGCCCCAGGTGCGGTACTGCTCCAGGTCGTAGCCGGGGAACGACCAGCGCCCGGGCGACTCGTCGTACTGCCCGCGCCCGCGCCCGCGCCCCAGCGGGGCGGGCAGCGCGGCGGCCTGGTGGCCGGGGGCGCCCTCCCAGCCGACGAACACGCCGGGGGCGGCGTCGCGCCAGCCGCGCACCTTCGACGGCGAGACGCGCCCGGTGCGCATGGGGTGGTTGGAGAGCACCAGGGCCTCGCCGACGGCGCCGGTGCGCAGCTCCTCCACGAGCCAGGCCAGGGCGTCCAGTCCGAGCCGCTCGGCCTGCGGGCCGCCCTGCACGGAGTGCTCGATGAGGCGCGGGCCGGCGGGGTTGGAGGCGGCGGCGACCACGTCGCCGTCGAACATCCGCTCGAAGCGCTCCAGCAGGTCCGGGGTGCCCTCGTGGTGGGGGGCGATGAACGTGGCGTGCTCGGCGCCGGGGATGTTCCACTCCATGCCCTGGAACACCAGGACGGGGTGCCTGCGGCGGGCCTGCGCGATCAGCGGGGTCTGCAGGGAGACGGACTGCTTGGCGTGATCGGGCCCGCCGTGGTCGGTGATGACCATCCAGTCCAGGCCGCACTCGTGCCCGCGGCGCACCTGGTCGTCCACGGAGTACATCGCGTCGCGCGAGAACGTGGTGTGGATGTGGTGGTCGCCGGCGTACCAGGCGAAGTCGCGGTCGTCGCCGGCCGAGGCGGCGACGCTCTCCCAGACGGGCGGGGGTGGCGCGGAGGGGCCGTGGGAGTGCACGGGGTCCACCCTGCCAGCCCGGTGTCCGGGCGCCAGCGCGGCACCGGGCTGCGCCGTTCGCCCCGGCGGTCGGCGCCGGGCTCAGTAGACTCACGCGGTGTGACTACGCCACTACCGGAAGCAGCGGAGAGGGCGCCCCGGCACCTCCGCGCGCAGCCGGGACGGGCGCAGGGGCCCCCCGCGGAGGACGCCGCGGCCGCCGGGCTGCCCCCGGAGCTGACCGCCACCGGCGGCGACGGCACCTCCCCGCGCGTGGACGTGCCCCGCCCGGACAGCGGCGAGCGCCTCCTGGCCGTGGCCGACACCGCCCACGACGTGCTCTCCCGCCTCACCGCGCGCGTGCTGGCCGCCAGCCGCGCCGAGTGGGCCTGGCTCAGCGGCGAGGACCGCGCCCGGCACCTGTTCACCCTCGCCGACGTCCTCGCCGACCACGCCCACCCCCTGGCCGTCACCGCCGCCCTGACCACCGGGCGCCCGGTGGCCGCCGGGGTGACCGCCGACGGGCCGCGGCTGCTGGACGCGGCGTTCTCCACCGCCGGCTGGGCCGACAAGCTCGACGCGCTGGGCGTGGACGCCGCCGGCGGCGGCGTCGTGGCCGTCCTGGCCACCTGGCGCAGCGGACCCGCCGCGCTGGCCACCGCCGTCGTCGCCGCGCTCGCCGCCGGCGCCGGGGTGCTGCTGCGCCCCGACGCGCAGTGCGCCGCCACCGCCGAGCGCCTGGTGCGCGCCTGCGCCGACGCCGGGCTGCCCGAGGGGCTGGTGGCCACCGCGCCGGGCCGCGACCCCGTCGCCGACGCCGTGCTGTGGGAGGCCGAGGGTCTGCTGGCCGTGCGCGCCGACGGCACCGCCGAGCAGCTGCGCGAGCTGGCCCTGGACCTGGCCGACCGCGGCACGCCGCTGGTGGCCGACCGCGGCACCACGGCCGTGGACGTCGTGCTCGAGGGCGCCGACCCGGACGCGGTGCTGCCGGCGCTGCTGGCCGGCCTGGCCGACGGCGCGCAGGCCCGCCCCGGCGGCTCGCGGGTGCTCGTGGTCGAGCCGCTGGCCGAGGCCCTGATCGCGCGCCTGGACGCCGGCGCGGCCGCGCTGCGCGTGGGCGACCCGCTGGAGCGCACCACCCGCGTGGGCCCGTGCCCCTCCCCGGGGGTCGCCGCCGCCGCGGCCGCCGTCGCGCGCGGGGCCGCCGTGCCCGCGCACCTGCCCGCCGGCGGGTGGTGGGCCCCGCCCGCCGTCGTCGCCACCGGCCGGCGCACCCTGCCGCCCCCGCCCGGGCCGGTGCTCGGGGTGCGCACCGTGCGCGCCGGCACCGACCCGCGCACCCTGCTCGCCGACGCCACCGCCGTCACCGTGTGGGGCCCGAACGGGCCCGAGCGGCGCGGCTGGCTGGACGGGGCGCACCGCGAGCGCCTGGGCCTGGACGCCCCGGCCGGTCCCGACGCGCGCCTGGACGCCCAGCTGCTGCTGCGGGCCTGCCGTGGCTGACGCCGGCCCCGGGGCGGGCACCGGAGCCGGGGCGGGCGCGGGGCCCGGGGCGGGCCCGGACGCCGGGCCGGCGGTCGGCGAGGACGTGGTGCGCAAGGTGCTGGCCGCCGCCGCGGGCGGGGCCGCCGCCGTCGGCGCCACCGCGCCGCTGGCGCGCGGGCGCGCGCTGCTGTCGGTGGCGGTGGACCTGGAGGCGCGGCGCACCGAGCTGGTGGAGCTGGTGCGGCGCACCGAGCGGTGCCGGCTGTCCGAGGCGCTGGCGGCCGTGGACTACTGCGTCGACACCGCGGTGCGCTGGGCCGGGTGGGCCGACAAGCTCGACCTGCTGGTGCCGCGCGCCCACGGCGCCGTGCCGCCCTCGGTGGTCGGGGTGCTGGGCGGGGGGCGGTTGCTGCCGACGGTGCGCACGGCGCTGGCCGTGCTGGCCGCGGGCGGCTCGTGCGTGCTGACCGGCGGCGGCGCGCTGGAGCGGCTGGCCGACGCCGTGGTGGGGGGGGGGGGGGGGGGGGCGGCGGGGGTGCGGCGCGGGGAGGCGGGGTCCACGCCGCTGCTGGCCCGCGGCGTGGTGGTGGTGGTGGGGCGCGGGGCGGGGGGGGGGGGGGCCGCGCGGGCGCGGGCCCCGGGCGCCGCCCGGGGGCGCGGCCCCCCCCCCCCCCCCCCCCCCCCCCCCCCCCCGGGGCCGCGGCGGTCCTGCCCGGCGAGGCGGGCACCACGGCGCTGCTCGCCGGCGGCGTGGAGGTGCTCGACGCGCGCTGGGCGGGCGCGGAGCTCACCCCCGCGGTGCGCCGGGCCGCGGCCGCGGCGGGCACCCGCGTGCTGCCGCCGGCGAGCAGCGCCGCCCCGGGCGACGCGCGCCTGCTCGCCCCGCTGTTCCGCGACGTGGCCCTCACCGGCTGAGGCCCGGGTCGCGGGAGGCCCCGGCTCGCGGGAGGACCGGGGTGGCGGGAAAACCCGTCGCCGCGCGCGGCGGGGGTTCCTACCGTTCCGGTGTGACCACTTCCCCGGAGGAGCGGAGCGCCGCGCACCCCCTGGCCCCGTACGGCTGGGACGAGGGCTGGGAGCGCGCGCTCGCGCAGCACCACCGCGAGCACCCCGGCCCGCTCGTGCCCGCCCGGGTCGTGCGCGCCCACCGCGGCGCCCTCGACGTGCGCACGCCCGTGGGACCGCAGCGCGTCGACGTCCCGCGCGCGCGCCTGCCCGAACCCACCACCGGCGACTGGGTGGTGCTCTCCCTGCGCGGGGCGGGCCCCGAGGTGGTGGCGGTGCTGCCCCGGCGCACCGCCCTGGCGCGCGCGGAGGCCTCCGGCCGCTCGGCCGAGCAGGTCCTGGCCGCGAACGTCGACACCGTCGCCGTCACCGTCGCCCCGGCGCGCCGGGCCCCGCTGGGGCGCGTGGAGCGCTTCCTGGCCCTGGCGTGGAGCTCCGGGGCCCGGCCGGTGGTGGTGCTCACCAAGACGGACCTGCTCGAGGGCGCCGAGCTGGCCGACTCCCTGGCGGAGGCGGAGGCCGCCGCCCCGGGCGCGGACGTGCTCGCGGTCAGCGCCGAGCGCGGCGCCGGCGTGGAGGACCTGCGCGCCGCGCTGAGCGGGACGGTGGTGCTGCTGGGCCCCTCCGGCGCGGGAAAGTCCACCCTGGCCAACGCCCTGCTCGGTCAGGACCGGCTGGGCACCCGGGCCGTGCGCGCCGGCGACGGCAAGGGCCGGCACACCACCGTGCGGCGCGAGCTGCTGCCGCTGCCGGGCGGGCTGGTGCTCGTGGACACCCCCGGGCTGCGCACCGTCGGCCTGGGCGGGGAGGGGGCGGGCGAGAGCCTGCGGCGCACGTTCGCCGACGTGGAGGACCTCGCGGTGGACTGCCGGTTCGCCGACTGCTCGCACACCGCCGAACCCGGCTGCGCGGTGCTCGCCGCGATCGGCGCCGGGGTCCTGGGGCAGCGGCGCCTGGACAGCTACCGCAAGCTGGAGCGCGAGCGGGAGTGGTTCGCCGCCCGCACCGACGCGAGGTTGCGGGCGGAGCGCGCCGGCCGGTGGAAGGCGATCCACAAGCAGCAGCGCGCGCTCCGCCCGCGCCCCTGAACCCGGGCCGGGCTCAGCCCTGCGCGTCCCCGCGCAGCCGCGCGCGCGCCGCGTCGTAGGCCGGGCGGATCACGTCGGTCGCCAGCGCCAGGCGCTCCGGGAACGGCAGGAACGAGGCGGCCAGCGCGGTGATGGTGGCGCGCTCGACGTCCTCCAGCGTCCAGCCGGCCCCGTCGGCCAGCAGCGCGAACTCCCGCGAGAGGGTGGTGGCCGAGACCAGGCGGTTGTCGGTGTTGACGGACACGGAGAACCCGAGGTCCTTCAGCGCGGTGGCGGGGTGCTCGGCCACGCTGGTGGCCGCACCGGTCTGCACGTTGCTCGAGGGGGCCAGCTCCAGCACCACGCCGCGGTCGCGGACCCAGTTCGCCACCCGGCCCAGGCGCGCGTTCGGCATCCCGAACCGGTCGGTGCCCTCGCCGAACTCGATGTCCTCGACGATGCGCACGCCGTGGCCGATGCGCTGCGCGCCGCACGGGAACAGCGCCTCGGCGATGCTCTCCACCCCCGCGGCCTCGCCGGCGTGGATGGTGACGGGGAAGTTCGCCGCGTGCAGCAGGTCGAACGCCTCGCGGTGGCGCGCGGGCGGGAAACCGTCCTCGGCGCCGGCGATGTCGTAGCCGACGACGCGGCCCTCGGGGTCGTCGCGGTGCCGCAGCGTCAGCTCGGCGATCTCCAGGGAGCGGTCGGCGTGGCGCATCCCCGTCAGCAGCGTTCCCACGCGGATGGTGCGCCCGGCCTCGGCGGCCAGCCGCTCGCCGCGGCGCATGCCCTCCTCCACCGCGACGACGACCTCGTCCAGGCTCAGCCCGGCGCGCAGGTGCTGCTCGGGGGCGTAGCGCAGCTCGCCGTAGACGACGCCGTCCTCGGCGAGGTCCAGGACGGCCTCGGTCGCCACCCGCGCCAGGGACTCGGCGTCCTGCATGACGGCGATGGTGTGGTCGAAGGTCTCCAGGTAGCGCACCAGCGAGCCGGAGTCGGCGGCCTCGCGGAACCAGACCGCGAGCTCCTCGGGGTCGGTGGTGGGCAGCGCGTGCCCGTTCGCGGAGGCGATCTCCACGATGGTGGACGGCCGCAGGCCGCCGTCGAGGTGGTCGTGCAGGGACACCTTGGGCAGGGCCCGCATGTCGTCGAGAGTGCTCACCCCCCGATCCTGGCAGCTCCGGGGCGCCCCTAGCCTGCGGGCGTGTCCTCCCCCACCCCGCTGACGGTGCGCGACGCCACGCCCGCCGACGCCGCCGCCTGCGCCGCGATCTACGCCCCCTACGTGCGCGCGACGGCGGTCTCCTTCGAGGAGGAGGCGCCCGGCGAGGCGGAGCTGGCCCGCCGGATCGCGGCGGCGCAGGAGCGGCACGCCTGGCTGGTCGCCGAGGAGCGCACCGGCGAGGGCCCGCGCGTGCTCGCCTACGCCTACGCCGGGCCGTTCTCCGGGCGCGCGGCCTACCGCTGGTCGTGCGAGGCCAGCGTGTACGCCGAGCTCGGCCGGCGCCGCACCGGCGCGGGCCGACTGCTGTACGGGGCGCTGTTCGAGCGCCTGGAGCGGCGCGGGTACCGGGCCGTGTTCGCCGGGGTCGCCGAGCCCAACGAGGCCAGCGCGGGCCTGCACCGGGCCACCGGCTTCGAGCCGGTGGGCACCTACCGGCGCGTGGGCTTCAAGCACGGCGCCTGGCACGACGTCACGTGGTGGCAGCGCCGGCTGGGCGAGGACCGCGAGGAGCCGGGGCGGGCGCCGGCGGAACCGCGCTGAGGCGCCGGCGGGCCTCCACCCGCCGGCCCCACCCCGTGCCGGCGAGCACCAGCGCCGCGCCCGCCAGCGCGAGCGGACCCGGCCGCTCCCCGCCCAGGGCCGCGCCCACCGCCACCGCCCACAGCGGCTCGGTGCCCAGCAGCAGCCCGGCGCGCGCCGCCGAGGTGCGCCGCACCGCCCACGACTGCGCCAGGAACGCGAAGGCGCTGCACGCCAGGCCCAGCCACGCCAGCGCCGCCCACCCGCCGGCCCCGGCCCCGGCCGCGCCGGCGAGCACCGCGGCCGGGTCGGCGGCGGTGGAGGCCAGGGCCCCCACCGCGGTCTGCACGAGCGTGAGCCCCAGCAGGTCCACCGGCCGCCGGCGCGTCAGGTGCCCCAGCGCGGTGACGTGCGCGGCGCGCACCGCGGCGGCGGCCAGGACGAGCAGGTCTCCGGCGCGCGGCGCGCTCGGCCCGCCGGCGCCGCCGGCGAGCAGCAGCAGCACCCCGGCGAGCGCCAGGCCCGCGGCGGCGAAGAACCGCGGCGGCAGCCAGCGCCGGCCCAGCGCCCCCTCCAGCAGCGGGGTCAGCAGCAGGGTGGTGCTGATGAGCACCCCGGCGTTCACGGCCGACGTGCCGGCCAGGCCCCACGTCTCCAGCCCCAGCACCGCCGCCTGGCTCAGGCCCAGCACGGTGCCCAGGGCGAGCTCGGTGCGCCCGGGGCGGCGGCGGGCGAGGGCGAGCACCACCGCCAGCGCCAGGGCGGCGACGGCGCTGCGTAGCGCCAGCACCGGCAGCACGCCGCCGGCGGTGACGGCGAGCTTCGCGGCCGGGTAGCTGCTGCCCCAGACGACGGCCACGGCCAGCAGGAGGAGGTCGACGCGGCGCTCGGAGGGGTGCACCCGGAGAGGTTCGCGCGCGCGGACCGTCCGATCCAGGGGCGGTTCCTGGAACGAGGGTGAAGAATCGCTTCATGGACGCCCGTCAGCTCGCGGTGCTGCGCGAGTTCGCCGAGCGCGGCAGCCTGACCGCCGCCGCCGAGGCCCTGCACGTGAGCACCTCGGCCGTCTCCCAGCAGCTCGCCGCGCTGCAGCGCAGCGCCCGCACCCCGCTGACCGTCAAGCGGGGCCGGCGCCTGGTGCTCACCGACGCGGGCCGGGCGCTGGCCGACGCCGCCGTCGACGTGGCCGCGGCGCTGGACCGCGCGCGCCGCGCCGTCGACGACCAGCTGGACTCCCCCACCGCCCCGGTGGCGGTGTGCGCCTTCCACTCCGCGGCACTGGCGTGGTTCGGCCCGCTGCTGCGCGAGAGCGCCCGCCGGGGCGGTCCCGCCCTGCACCTGGCCGACCAGGACGTCGCCCAGCAGGACTTCCCCCGGCTGGTGGCCGACTACGACCTCGTGGTCGCCCACCGCCCCGAGGCCGGGCCGCGCTGGCCGGCGCGCCGGCTGTCGGTGGTGCCCCTGCTCGTCGAGCCGCTGCACGTCGCGCTCGCCGCCGCGCACCCGCTGGCGGCGCGCGAGCGGCTCACCGTCGCCGACGTCGCCGGACAGCGGTGGGTGTCGGTGCACGAGGGCTTCCCGATGGCGGGCAACCTCGAGGCCCTGGCCGCGGCCGCGCGCCGGCCGCTGGACGTGGTGCACCGCATCAACGAGACCTTCGTGGCCGCCTCGGTGGTGGCCACCGGCGACGCGCTGGCGCTGCTGCCGGCGCGCACCGCCCCGCCGGGGCCGGGCGTGGTGCTGCGCCCCCTGGCCGACCTGGCGGTGCACCGGCACGTCGACGCGCTGGCCCGCCCCGAGGCGCTGGCGCGCCGCGGGGTGCGCGCGGTGCTGGGCGCGCTGCGCGCGGTGGCGGGCGCCGGTGGGGAGGCGGGCGCGCCGCGGCGGACGTAGCGTCGGCGCGGCGCCTGCGGGCACCGGTCCACCGACCACGTGGAGAGGACTCCCATGCCTGTCGCGAGCAGCGGCACCATCGACCTGGGCGGCAAGACCGTCCACCGCCTGGGCTACGGGGCGATGCGCCTCACCGGTCCCGGCATCTGGGGACCGCCGAAGGACCACGACGAGGCGGTGCGCGTGCTGCGCCGCGCCGTCGAGCTCGGCGTCACCTTCATCGACACGGCCGACTCCTACGGCCCCTTCGTCTCCGAGGACCTCATCCGCGAGGCCCTGCACGACGGCTCCGGCTACGGCGACGTCGTCATCGCCACCAAGGGCGGGCTGACCCGCCACGGCCCGGACGTGTGGCCGCCGCTGGGCCGCCCGGAGTACCTGCGCCAGTGCCTGCTGATGTCGATGCGCCGCCTCGGGGTGGAGCGCATCGACCTGTGGCAGCTGCACCGCATCGACGCCAAGGTCCCCCGCGAGGAGCAGTTCGGGGAGCTGAAGTCGTTCGTCGACGAGGGCCTGGTGCTGCAGGTGGGCCTGTCGGAGGTCGACGTGGAGGAGGTGCGCGCCGCACAGGCGGCGGGGCTGACCGTGGCCTCGGTGCAGAACCGCTACAACCTCGGCGACCGCCGCGCCGAGGAGCTGCTGGACTTCTGCACCGAGCAGGGCATCGCGTTCATCCCGTGGGCGCCGGTGGACGCCGGCACGCTGGCCCGCCCGGGCGGGCCGCTGGACGCCGTGGCGGGCAACCACCCGGGGACCACCACCGGGCAGCTGGCCCTGGCGTGGCTGCTGCGCCGCTCGCCGGTGGTCGTGCCGATCCCGGGCACGTCCTCGGTGGCGCACCTGGAGGAGAACCTCGGCGCGGCCGACGTGGAGCTGACCGACGAGGAGTTCCAGAGCCTGACCGACGCCGCCTGACCGGTCCGGCCCGCACGGGCGCGGGCCCCGCCGCGGCGGGGCCC
>NZ_JBJLSG010000062.1:0-26947 GCF_050871925.1 Kineococcus gurbantunggutensis | reverse complement strand
GGTCGGGGATCGCCACGACCTCACCGGTCTCGATGGCCTGCCGGCACGGGCCCTTGCGCAGGGCGTCCTGCAGCTGCTCCACGGCCAGCGTGGCCTGGTCGGCGTGCACGAAGCGGGCCCGGCGGCGCTGGCCGTCCTCGTCGAGGATGCCCATCACCCCCACCCCGTCCACCTGCAGCACCTCAGCGGTGGCCGTGCACAGCTCGCGCAGCATGTCGTCCACGGCGAAGTCGCCCGTGGCCGCGCGCGCCAGCCGCGCCAGAGCCTGCACCAGCTTGGCGTGATCGAGCTTGGTGTGACGGCCCTGACCGGGGTCGACCCCGTCGCCGAGCGCACCGTGATCTACCCGGTCCTGCCCGTCCGCGTCCTGCCCGTCCGCGTCCTGCCCGTCCGCGTCCTGCCCGGCCGTCGTGTGTTCCAGCACCTGCTCGTCCTGTCCGCGGCTGCACGAGCACCTCGTCGGCAGCGCACGGCACGCGACGACCTCGCGGACGACGGCCCCGGCGGCGTCGGTGCGCCAGCACCCAGCCGCCGCGGTGAGCGGCGGGTGCCCGCCACGGGAGCGGATCGGTACCAGAGCGAGGTGCGGGTGATCGGCGGAGCGAGGAGGTGGCGTTCGTTGAGGAGCCGCTGTCCTTCACGCGTCTTCGAAGACGTCCACCGGGAACGGCGCCCCCCTTTTTGGAGACGCTCGATGAGCCCACGGCTACTGCTCACTCTACGGCTGGCTGCGGCACGCTGAGTCATGTTCGGCGATCGGCCGCCGCGCGGTGGCGGGCAGCAGCGGAGCGCTCAGCGGGGCCGACGCCCCGATCCGCCGCCACCTCCCCCCACCTCCTCGCACCGCCTGCCTGGTGCTCGCACCGCCGCCTGCCTGGTGCTCGCACCGCCGCCTGCTCGTGCACGCTGCGCCGCGCTCGGCCAGCACCACCCGCTGCGTGCTCAGCCGTCCTCGCGCGGTGCGTCCTCGAGCGGCCCGTGCCGTGCCGCTTGCTGGATCGAGCAGGCCTGCCCGGTCAGCACCGGCACGCTCCGCACCGGCACGCCCAGCGCCGGCGTGCCCAGCGCCGGCGTGCTGATGCCCAGTCCCGCACCGCGCGCCAGCGTCCTGTGCCGGTGATCGCGCAGCTGGGCGGCCTCGGCGCGCAGCCGCACCGCCCGGGCCCGCACCGCCCGCGCCGTGGCCCTGTTCTGCGCCGGAGAGGCGCCCGACCAGCCACCCGAGCGCACCCGGGGTGCGGCACCGGATGAGACGGCGGATGAGGTGTCCGGTGAGGTGTCGGGTGAAGGGGTGCTCACAGCGTCCTCCAGCAGGCCGTGACGTGCGCCGCCCAGCTGGACGCTCACCGGCCAGCATGCCCAGCACCGCCCGCTCCTGCACCCGGGCACCTGTGCACGCGTGCACCCGGCCGGTCGTGCCCGGCCAGCTCGCCGCTCACCTGCCGCGAGTTTGGTGCTGGAAGCAGCGGGAAGCGTGCTGGGCAAGGAGCCCTGGTCAACCGCAGCGCTCAGCCGAAGCGCTGAGCGACAGCGCTGAGCAGGACAGCCCCGCCCAGCAGCGCCGGCACGAGAGCGCCCCACAGCGGGCCCGGGGTGAGTGAGGACGGGCAGCAGCACGGCGAGGAGGAGCCGATGAGACAGCCGGTGATGCAGCTGGTCCTGCCGCCACAGCTGTCCTCGGTGCCCACCGCCCGGCACTGGGTCCGGCAGGCCTACCAGCGCTGCTGCCCACCGCACACCGAGGACACCGGAGGTACCGGAGGCGCCGAGGACACCGAGACCGCTGGCGGCGCGGGGACCATTGGCGGTGCAGGGACCACCGGCGACGCGGGGACCAGCGAGATCACGGTGCTGGAGCTGCTGACCACCGAGGCGGTGGCCAACGCCGTCCTGCACGGCGCCGGGCAGGTGATCGTGCAGCTGAGCTGCACCGAGCAGGTGGTGCGCGTGGCCGTCAGCGACGCCGGCGCGAACCTGCCGGTGGTGCGCCGCGCCGGCCCGCGCGTCATCGGCGGTCATGGCGTGGCCCTGATCGAGACCCTGGCCACACGTTGGGGCGTGCACCCTCGCACCGGCACCGGTGAGGACGGCGCCACCGGTGAGGACGGCGCCACCGGTGCGAGCACGGGTACGGGCAAGACCGTCTGGTTCGAGCTGGGCACCCACGCTTGAACCACCCGTGCCTGAACCTCTCGTGCCCGAACCGGCACCGCGGCAGCCAGAGCGGTGCCCGGAGCAGCCCGTGCCGGTGTTGCTACGTTCAAGGGGTCGGTGCCCCCCCTGGCGACGCCTCGAGCTCGAACGACGACCCGGGCCGGGACAAGGTCTCCTCCGACGACGTTTCACCCCGCGGGTGCCCTCGCGCCAGGATCAGCTGCACGCACGCGCGCAGGAGCTGCACCGTGCCGGTGAGCAGCTGGCCGCCCGGGAACGCGCCGCCCGCGAGGACCGTCAGAACCGTGAGGAGCTGCGGCGGGTGCTGCTGGAGCTGGACGAGCTGGCCGAGCGCATGGATGAGCTGGCCGATGCCTTCGACGAGGTGGCCGGGCAGCGCGACGCGGCCGCCGATGCGCACGATGCGGCCGCCGATGCCCGCGATGCCGCCGCGCGAGCGGCCGAGCACGCCGCCGGCGGTCAGGACGGCGCGGTCTGCATCGCCCGCCACCACGCCGCGGTGCAGCGCGATGCCGCCCTGGGCGATCGCTTGAAGGCGCGCGATGAGCGCCGCCGCGCCGCCGCCAAGCGCGAAGACGTCGAACGTCAATACGGCGAGCCCGGAAGTACTGAGCCTGGGCAGGGAGATCGGCCCCCCGCCCGGGAGTCGAAGTCTCCGGGCGAGGGCCGATGGTGATCGCGTACCCCATGATCCTGGCGGCTATACCTGCAACTCGAAACCGCTTCTGTGGTGCACAGCCGTCACACCCGTAGAGGAAGGACGTTATCTGCGGGTCGCAGGATCTGGTTGAACAGCCAGCTGGCTCCCGACCTGCCCGCCGGGGCCAAGTCACCCACAGGGGGTGGCACTGACGGTCCTGAACGCAGCGGCGCCTCTGAGTGACGACCGCCTCGACAGTGGGTACCTCTCCACATGCAGGCGCCGCCGAGCGCGGCACGACGAAGACTGGATGATCGACAACATGTGTGAGACCACCCCCACGATGCGCCTGGAGCTGCCGATGGACGAGCAGGCACCCGGCCGGGCCCGGCGCTTCCTGCGCGAGGCGATCTGCCCGGTGCACGCCGCCTCGGTGCTCGACAGTGCGCAGCTGCTGGTCTCCGAGCTGGTCACCAACGGCATCCGCTACGGCGCGCCCCCTCTGAGCGTGCTGGTGGACTGCGACGGCAGCGCCGGGCTGCGGGTGACCGTCAGCGACGGCGGCGTGCGCGGTGTGCCCCGGGCGCGTCAGGCAGGCTCGCAGGAGGAGTCCGGCCGGGGTCTGGCCCTGATCGACTACGTCAGCGATGCCTGGGGCATCGAGCCGCGCGAGGAGGGCAAGGCGGTCTGGTTCAGCCTGGCCCCTGAAGACGAGGCTGCTTAGCCTCCGGCGCGCTCCCCGTCGTGCTCCTCACCGGCGCCCGGCTCGGGAGGCACGTGCGCCGGCACCCGCTGGGGGCCTGCTTCGAGCGGGCGGGGGCGGTCCTGGCGGTGCAGGCGCACGGCGATGATCGCCACGTCGTCCTCCGGGCGGGCGGGGAGCATCTCGACCAGCAGCCGGTCCACCAGGGTGTCCAGGTCGCTGTCGTCGGCAGCCAGGTCCACCAGGACCTCCTGCAGCTTCTCCAGCCCCGCCTGCAGCGGCTGATCGCGCCGCTCGACCAGGCCGTCGGTGTACAGCAGCACGGTGGCATCGCGCTCCAGCACCACCTCGTGGTCGGTCCGGGTCAGCTCCGGCAGCACGCCCAGCAGCAGGTCCGCGTGCGCGCCGGTGTGCTTCTCGTCCAGCACCCGCACGGAGCCGTCGGTGTCGATGACCACCGCCGGCGGGTGCCCGGCGTTGGACCAGCGCAGCCGGGTGATGCCGCGGGCGCGCTCGTCCAGGTCCTGCTCCAGGCGCGCCACGATCGCGGTGGCGGTGGTGGAGATCTGCAGGTTGGCCATCGTGCGATCGGCCTTGGCCAGCACCTGCGCGGGGGTGTCGTCGTCCAGGGCGCCGATGGAGCGCACGAGGGTGCGCACCTGGCTCATCGCCGCCGCCGCCTCGGTGTCGTGGCCGATGACGTCGCCGATGACCAGCACGGTGGCGCCCTTGGCCTGCAGGAAGGCGTCGTACCAGTCCCCGCCGACCTGCGCGGCCTCGGCGGCCGGGGCGTAGCGCACCACGATCTGCCCGTGGTCCGGCTGCGGCGGCTCGGAGAGCAGGGAGCGCTGCAGGGCGGCGGCCAGGTCGCGCTGCTGGCGGTACAGCCGCGCGGCGTCCAGCGCCAGACCGGCGCGGTCGGCGACCTCGGCGGCGGTGGCCATGTCCTGCGCGCTGAGCCCCCCGCGCTGCGGGGAGGCGAACAGGGTCAGCACCCCCACGCTGCGCCCGCGCGCACGCAGCGGGAAGACCGCCGCGAAGCCCGGCGCGAGCTGGGTCAGCAGCTGCTGCGCCCGGCCGCCGGGCTCGAGCACGGCACCGACGGCGCGGGTGGCATCGGGCACGCTCAGCGGGGCGGACTGGCGCAGCGCCTTCCACAGGAAGGACTCATCGCTCAGCTGCGCCAGGCGGCAGCCGGCGTACTCGCGCACCAGCTCGCGCAGCTGCTCCTCGCGGTGCCACCAGCCGACATCGCGCAGGCCCCGGCGCAGCTCGCGCAGCCGGCCGCTGGTGGAGGCGGCGCGGGCGGTGGCCGGGGTGCTGGCCGGGGCGTCGTCGTCGACCAGGGTGATCACGCACCAGTCGCCCAGGGCGGGCACGACCAGCTGCGCCAGGCGCTGCACGGCCACCTCGGCGCTCTGGGCGTCCAGCGCGCCGGTCAGCTGCGCGCTCACCGCCGCCAGCAGCGCCAGGCGCGCGGCGGCGTCCTCGGCGCTTCGCTGCGCGTCCTGGCTGGCCCGCTGCGCCTGCTCGGCCACCCGCTGGGCGTCCTCGGCGGTCTGCTGGGCCTGCTTGCGGGCGGTGATGTCCAGGAAGTACAGCGCCAGCCCGCCGTTCTCGGGCACCGCGCGCACCTCCACCCACACGTTCAACGGCTCGGGGTAGAACGCGTCGAAGACCACCGTCTTCCCTGTGCCCACCGCGTGGCGGTAGCGCTCCTCGAAGACGGTGCCCACCGTGGCGGGGAAGGCCTCCCAGAAGCTGCGCCCGAGCAGCTCCTCGCGGCTGGCGGCGGCGATGCGCTCGACCTCGGCGTTGGCGTAGGTGATCGTCCAGTGCTCGTCCATGGCCAGGTAGGCCACCGCCATGGAGTCCAGGATCTGCTCGATGCGACTGGCCCCCTCGCGCACCGCGGTGATGTCGTAGGCCGCGCCCAGCAGCCGCGCCGGCGCCCCGTCCGGACCCGGCAGCGTCGCCCCGCGCGCGGCGATCCAGCGGTGCGTGCCGTCGACGGCGACGATGCGGTACTGCGCGGTGTAGGTCCCGCCGTGGGTGCTCGCCCGCTGCACCGCGGCGATGGTGGCTTCACGGTCCTCGGGGTGCAGGTGGGCGTAGACCTCCTGCGCGGTGCCGCCGAAGGCTTGCGGGCTGATCGCCGACAGCCTCAGCAGCCGCTCGTTCATCTTCAGCTCGCCACTGGCCAGGTCCAGGTCGAAGGTGCCCAGCTCGGCGGCGCCGATGGTCAGCTCCAGCAGCGTGCGGTCGGCGGCGTACTCGCTGGAGATCGCCGACAGCTCCAGCTCGGCGGCGGCCGCGGCGGCGATCTGCTGCAGCAGCTGCACGTCCTGGCTGCTCCAAGCGCGCGGGGCCGGCTCGAAGACGCACACCGCCCCCACCACGCGATCGGCTCCTGAGCCGTCCTGCACGCGCAGGGGCACCCCGAGGTAGGAGGCCACCATCCCGCTGGCCACCGGGGCCAGGTCCGCCACGCGCTCATCGGCGGCGGTGTCGGCGATGGCCAGCGGTGCCCCGGCCGCGGCGGTCTGGGTGCACAGCCACTGCGCCAGCGGCCCCTCGCCTTCCTCACCCGCAGTGGGCTGCGGGCCGGCAGCGCCCAGCAGGGCCTGCTCGGTGCCGATCAGCGCCACCCGCCCGGAGCCGGCGCCCAGCAGCCGCGCGGCCAGGCCGGCCAGGCGGTCCAGGCCGGGCAGCGTGCCGGCGCTGGGCCGCAGTCGGCGCGCCGCGGCCACGCGGACCTCGTCAGCCGAGAGCGCTTCAGCCGCCGCCCGGGCTGCTGACGTGCCAGCAGCGGGGCCGACAGCATCCATCGAGACCGTGCTGAGCTTCTCGTCGGACGAAGGGGTCTGGGGCACGCGCACTCTCCTGACGCCAGGGCGATGCTCTGGCATCACGCCAGGGTGGTGAAGAACAACTCCATTCTCACCGATCACCGCTGTCTGCCGGCGACGGTCCCACACCTGCGCCAGCTGCCTGGAGCCGTCGTGTCGCACTGACGGGTGAGTCCACCGAGGTGTCAGACGTGCCGTTCCCTGTCTGCGTCACCGGGCACGTGGTCAGCAAGCAGCAGCATCGATCACCCGAGGACCCGCACGGACAACACCGACAGCACCGACAGCACCGACAGCACCGGCAGCACCAGCAGCACCAGCAGCACCAGCAGCACCAGCAGCACCGAGCACCTCGTCCTGAGCGTGGTGGTCACAGACGCCCAGTGGCGAGCTGACGCCTGCGCCGTGCTGACCGGTGCGCACGAGCGCTCGCACCAGCGCGCCCAGCAGCGCGGTCTGCGCATCTGCGCACCTGCTCGGTGAGCCGCGCGACGACGTCGAGGTGGTCCCCGACGCCCAACGCGTGCGGATCACCCTGGCCGCTGAGGCTCTCCCCGTCGAAGGTGGGGATCGCGAGCCCTCGTGACCTCAACGTCGGTGCGGGCCAGGACGCCGGGGCGAGGAGACCAGGCAGAACCAGAGCGTCTTGCGCGAGCCGTTGGCCTGCACGCCCCAGGCCTTGCTGATGAAGCCGACCAGCGTCATGCCTCGAGCGCCCTCGTCCTGCTCCCCGGCCGTGCGCGGCACCGGCTGAGCGCCGCAGGCATCGCTGAGCGCGATGCGCAGCCCGGCCGGGGACTCGCAGTCCACCTCCAAGACCAGCGGCGGCGCCCCGCAGCGCACACCGTTGGTGGCGACCTCGAGCAGCAGCTCGGCCCCATCGAGCGCGGCCGCGTAGTGCGCCCGGCAGATCACCTCGCGCAGGAAGTCGCGCGCGAGCTCGGGGTCGTGGGCCTGCAGCGGCAGGACCACCTCGGAAGCTGCAGTGATCGTGCACACGGCACCCGTCCTGGCACCGCTGAGTGGTTGCCGCAGGACCGCGTCCTCGAGCTCCCGGCACCTGGCGCTGGTGCGCGCCGGTGCTCCACGGTGCGGGAGGACGCGGGGGGGGCTGGCGCCGGCCGGTTCCTGCCGTGGCGAGCGGTGGGCCGCTCAGCGCTCGAAGGCCCGCAGCAGCTCGTGCCAGTGGCTCCAGGAACGATCGAAGTCCGGGTGCTCGCGGTGCTCCAGGGCCACCTGCAGCAAGGCGCGCTCCAGCCGGCCGGCGCAGCGCCTCCTGCCCTCGCGCACCGCGCGGCGGTAGCGCTGGGCCAGCTGCACCCAACGGGCGCGGGCGTGGACGTCCTCCAGCTCCAGCGGCTGACCGCCCAGCTGACCGGCCAGCTGGCCAGCGGGCTGGGCGCGGTGCTCGACGAAGTCCAGCAGGGCATCGACCACCGGGCGCGGCAGCAGCAGGGGCGGGGGCGGCACAGCGCCATCGTGGCGCTCGGGGCCCCACCTCGCAGCGCGATCCTATTTTCTATACCGACCGCTCTCGCCGGGGGTGCTCACCAGAGCGCTCCTAGCACCCCGCTGCGCTGGACCGCGCCAGCGGCGGTGAGGAGCGAGCGCACCTCGGCGAGGAAGTCGCTCAGGGCGCGGGGCTGCACGTGCACGACCGCCGCCTCCTGCGGTCCCTGGGGTCCGTAGGATCCCTGGGGTCCCGGCACGTCCCAGGCCACCGCGGCCCGGGGCACCGCCACCCCGTACCGGCGCAGGCCCGCAGCCAGGCCCGCGTCCAGGTGCTGGCCCGGGCGCAGGGCCAGGGCCAGGGTGCGCTGGTGCGGCCCGAGGTCGAACCACCACTGCTCGAGCGCGTCGTGTCGTGTCACGTTCAACCACATCGGTGCGTGCATGCGCCCCGGTGAGGACGCCTCCTCCTGCCGGCGCAGCGCGTCCACCCGGACGGGGGCCCGCACGCCCCGTCACCACCCGCCCGGCGCGGCAGCCGGGCACCGGCAGCACCCTGGCGGGCCTGCAGCGCTCACCGAGGGTGGCTGGGGGCGCTGGAAGTGCGAGCGGCTTCGCGTGGCGGGCGCCACGAGGCCCGCTTCTCCCTGGGGAAGGGCGGTCGCTTCCCGTCCGCAGCATCGAGGAGGTGGCCAGCACCCGCAGCACCCGCAGCACCCCCCGCACCCGAGGCACCGCCGCGACTGACACCTGCGACACCTGCGACACCTGCGACACCGAGCACCCCGTGCTGACCACCATCGTCAAGCACGCCGAGTGACCAGCCGGCACCGCCGCCGTGGCCGGGTGCACGAGCGCCTGCACCAGCGCGCCCAGCAGTGCGCCCTGCGCGTCCAGAGTGCCCCCTCGAGGCGGTCGAGGCGCGCTACGACGCTCGCCGTGCGCGGATCACCCTGAGCACGGCCGCCGCACCGGCAGCGACGCGACCTGAGCGACGGGACGTCCACCAGCCAGACGTCCACCAGCCAGACGTCCATCAGCCAGACGTCCACCAGTCAGACGCTTACGTCAGTCGCGGACGGCCAGACAGGGCGCCGAATCGGGTGGGTGCACCAGAAGCGGTGCCCACCACCGGGCCTGATCCGCCGCACAGGGCGCAGCCATCTCACCCACACCGCGTCTTGACCGCACTGCGCCCGCTTCGCGCTACACCCGCCTCGCCCCGCGCTCGGGCCTCGGCTCGCCCTTCTCGCACCGCGCTGCGGCCGAGCCGCCGGGGTCGACGTGCAGCAGGCCGCCTCACCCGGCGGTGGAGGTCACCGGCAGCGAGGCACCAGGACCACCGGGTTCAGCTCCTGGGGGCAGGCGCTGCTGCAGCCAAGGACCGACCAGCTCGGCCAGCAGGGCCCGCAGGGCCGTGCGTGCACCGGGACTTAGACCGGCGAAGACCTCGGCCACGTGCGCATCGACCGTGAGCGCAGCCTGGGCCAGGGTGCACCGGCCGTGCTCGGTGATCGAGAGCCACACGCGGCGCCGGTCGTGCTCGTCGCGGCGGCGCTGCACCAGCCCAGCACCCTCGAGGCGATCGGCGACGGCGGTGATGCTGGACTGCTGCAGGCCCAGCAGCTGCGCGAAGGTGCCCGCCAGCACCGGCCCGTGCACGCTGACCTCGTACAAGGCGTTCAGGTCGGTGGCGGAGATCGCCATCCCCGCCGCGGCCTGCTCGCTCGCGCCCTGCACCGCGCGCCCGGCCAGGACGAGCAGGTAACCCAGCTCCATCTCCTGCGCGACGGGCACGACCGTCCTCCTCCACCCACGCCGGCGCGGCTGGCCACCGGCCCCGGCCGACCCCTGCGCACCGGTGACCACCACGGAGCTCCAGGGTAACCCAGCCACCACCAGACGCCAGGAATTCACTTCACCTTTCAAAGGATTCCTCCGGCGCAGCCCTCGCGCACCACCCGCACAGGGCGAGGTGAGGGCGCACAGCACTCGCGCACTGGTCGCGATGGCTGTGTATCAACTGCACTGGCTCTGCATTGTTCGTGAACTGCGGTCGCTGACGTTCGCCCGCACCGGTCGCGTTCGTGCTCACCAGGTCCTGGCGATGCCATAAGCTTTGACGGTTGAAGTTACTCAATCGGACAGTGGCGACGGTGAGCGAGGAGATGACTGCTCAGGGTCAAGACAGTGGCGCGCTGCCACGGCAGCAGGCGCTGGGCCGGCAGCCGGTCACGCCCGGCTCGGCGCCCGAGACCGCCACCGAGGCCGCCACCGAGGCCGCCGTGGTTGGCGCACCAGCAGCGGGCGAGAACACCGGCGCTCCGAGCCGTTCGCCGAGGGCGGACACAGGCACCGAGCGGCAGGTCCCCGAGCCCCAGCGCACCGGTGACGGGCACCGGTTGCCGACCACCACCACCAACCCGGCCCTGCAGCGCCTGGCGCAGCTGGCCGCGCACCTGCTGGGCGCACCGGCTGCGCAGGTGTGGCTGCTGACACCGGCGCAGAGCATCTCCGCGGCCGCCGGGCAGGACCTCGCCGTGCTCGAGGGCAGCGGCGCGCTGGCCGACTCGCTGTGCGCGCTGACCGCCGGCGGTACCGGGCCCCTGCTCGTGCAGGACGTCGCCGCCGATGCGCGGGTGGCGCACCTGGCGCCGGTGGCCTCCGGGGCGGTGGCTCCCGGAGCGGTGGCTCCCGGAGCGGTGGCCTCCGGAGCGGTGGCCTCCGAGGCGGTGGGCGCCTGCCTGGGCGTGCCGCTGGTGGGTCAGGACGGGCACGTGGTGGGCGCGGTGTGCGTCTTCGCCCCCGCCCCGCGCACCTGGTCCAGCACCGAGGCCTCCGTGCTGGGCGACCTGGCCGCCGCCGCGGTCACCGGGCTGGAGCTCTCCGCGCTGAGCGTGGACCACGAGGCCGAGCGGCTGCGCTGGCAGCTGTCCATCACCGCCGGCGGCATCGGCAGCTTCGACTGGGACCTGCTCAGCGGCACCCTCACCTGGGACGAGCGCCTGATCGAGCTGTTCGGCTACGGGGTGGACACCGGGGAGGAGTTCACCCGCAGCATCGAGGCCTTCAACGCCCGCGTGCACCCCGAGGACCTGCCCCGGGTCAGCCACGCCCTGCAGCAGTGCATCGCCACCTGCGGGGACTTCCGGGCGGAGTACCGCGTGGTGCGCCCGGACGGGAGCACCCGCTGGGTGCAGGCGCGCGGCACGGCGCTGGCCGACCAGACCGGCACCGCGGTGCGCCTGCTGGGCGCGGCCTACGACACCACCGCCGCCCGCGAGGGCGAGGTGCGCACCGCGCGGGTGCTGGAGTCGATGACCAGCGCCTTCTACTCCCTGGACGCCTCCTGGCGCTTCAGCTACGTCAACGCCGAAGCCGAGAAGCTGCTGCAGCGCGGGCGCGAGCAGCTGCTGGGCGAGGTGGTGTGGCAGCTGTTCCCCGCCACGGTGGGCAGCGTCTTCGAGGAGCAGTACCGCCGTGCGGTGAGCACCGGCGAGCCGGCGACCTTCGAGGCGTACTACCCGCCCCCGCTGGACGGCTGGTACGAGGTGCGCGCCTGGCCCGGCCCGGGCGGGCTGTCGGTGTACTTCGCCGACATCACCGAGCGCCGCCGCGCCCAGCAGCAGCTGGAAGCGGCCCGCGAGCAGGCCGAGGCCGCCCGCCGCGAGGCCGAGGCGCAGCGGCTGGCCGCCGACCGGGCGCTGGAGCGGGCCGAGGCCGCGCACGCGGCCACCGCCGCCGCCGCGCGCCGGCTGCAGCTGATCGTGCGCGTCAGCGAGGACCTGGCCGCCACCTTGGACGTGCACGAGGCGGTCGCGCGCCTGGCCCAGCACCTGGTGCCGGCACTGGCCGACTGGTGCCTGGTCACCCTCATCGACGAGCACGGCGCCTTGCGCGACGTGGGCTGCGAGCACGCCGACCCAGCCCACCGCGAACTGGTGCGCGCCTACCGCGAGGCGCGCCTGGGCGCGCTGATGGAGACCTCCTTCCTGCACCAGGTCTGGCGCAGCGCCCGGCCGGTCTCGATCGCCTCCGGGGCCACCGACGCGCTGCGCGAGGTCCTGCGCCCGGGCAGCAGCGCGCGCGAGCTGATCGGGCAGCTGGCGCCGCAGGCCTTCGAGTGCCTGCCGCTGCGCGCGCGCGGGCGCACCGTGGGGCTGGTCAGCCTCTTCCACGACAGCGCACGCGGGCAGGTGCGCGGTCAGGACCTGCTCACCGCGCTGGAGGTGGCCGACCGCGCCGGGCTGGCGCTGGACAACGCCGCGCTGTACTCCGCCCAGCACCGCATCGCCGAGGGCCTGCAGCGCTCCCTGCTCACCGCCCCGGTGGAGCCGGACCACGTGCAGGTCGTGGTGCGCTACCAACCCGCCGCGCAGGCCGCGCAGGTCGGCGGGGACTGGTACGACGCGTTCTTGACCCCCGACGGGGCCACGCTGCTGGTCATCGGTGACGTCATGGGCCACGACGTCGCCGCCGCCGCGGCGATGAGCCAGGTGCGCTCCCTGCTGCGCGGCATCGCCTACGCCACCGGCGTACCCCCCGCACAGGTGCTCTCCGGGCTGGACGCGGCCATGGCCGGTCTGGCGGTGCAGACCACCGCCACCGCGATCGTGGCGCGCCTGGAGCAGGACGAGGACGAACGCCGCCGCGGCACCACCCGGCTGCGCTGGGCCAACGCCGGGCACCCGGACCCGCTGCTGCTGGACCCCGAGGGCACCATCACCTCCCTGGCCGCGCTGCCCCCGCAGCTGCTGCTGGGCATCGACCCGGCCACCCACCGCGCCGACGCGGCCATCACCCTGGATCGCGGCAGCACGGTGCTGCTGTTCACCGACGGGCTCATCGAGCGGCGCGGGCGCTCGATGGAGGAGGGCCTGGTCGCCCTGCACGAGGCCGTCGCCGAGCTGCACGAGGCCGGCGCGGACCTGGACGAGCTCGTCGACGGGCTCCTGGCCCGCCTGGTGCCCGAGGGCCACGACGACGACGTGGCGCTGGTGGCGGTGCGCCTGCACCCGCACGACCGGCCGCGCCCGGCCGAAGCCGGTCCCAACTGCGTCCCCCCGCACCCGGCGGCGCCCACCCCGGCGGCGCCCACCCCGGCGGCGCCCACCCCGGCGGCGCCCACCCCGGCGGCGCCCACCCCGGCGGCGCCCACCCACCGGAATCCCCACGAGCGCTGAAGGGCCCAGGCGTCGTGGGGCGACAGCTCGGGGAGCCCGAACGGCGCAGGTGGGCACAGCGCAGGTGGGCACAGCGGGGGTGGGCACCCCGGCAGCGGCGGTGAGCACGGCGACGAGGGCGAAGCGGTGGCGAAGCGGTGGCGAAGCGGTGGCGAAGCGGTGGCGAAGCGACGAGGAAGGGGTCTCAGCGGTGAGCGAACAGCTGCCTCACGCCCTCAAGCACTCGACCGAGGGCACCGACAGCCGCACCAGCGGCGACGGCACCGGTGAGGTCGGCGGTACGGCGCAGCAGGCGGTGAGCGCCCTGGACATCGACCTGGCACGCACCGCCTTGGCGCACACCGACGCCCTGGTGGCGGTGCTGGACACCCGCGGGCACTGCGTGCTGGTCAACCCCGCGCTCAGCCGCACCCTGGGCTTGAGCGAGCAGCAGCTGAGCAGCCGGCCCTTCTGGCAGCTCTTCGTGGCCCCCGAACGCGCCGAGCGTGCTCGCGCGGCGTTCACGCTGGCCATCGAGCAGGGCCTCGTCTTCGACCAGGAGGGCGAGTGGATGGGCACCGACGGCCAGTGCCGACGCGTGTGGATGCACAACGACCTCGTGCGCGATGAGCACGGGCGGGTGCGCGCGGTGGTCACCGTCGCGGTGGACGTCACCGAGCGGCGCCGCCGCGAGGACGTGCTGCGCCGGCGCGCCGAGACCGACCCGCTGACCGGGCTGCGCAACCGCGGCGCCTTCTTCAGCGCCCTGCGCGCGCAGCTGGCCAGCGGCCCGCGCCCACCGACCCCTGTTCCGACACCGGGCGGCCACCACGGGCCAGGCGAGCACCACGCGCTGGGCGAGCACCACGCGCTGGGCGAGGACCAAACGCCGGGGCCGTGTGGTCTGCTGTTCTGCGACCTGGACGGGTTCAAGGCGGTCAACGACCAGCACGGTCACCACGCCGGGGACCTGGTGCTCATCGAGGTCGCCGCCCGCCTGCAATCGCTGATCGAGCACGGTGACGTGCTCGCCCGCCTGGGTGGTGATGAGTTCGTCGTCCTGTGCCGGCAAGCACCCCGTGAGCACGACCAGCAACCCGGCGGTGAGCACGACCGGCAACACCACGAAGAACACCAACAGGAACACCTCGAGCACGAGGACGGCGGACGCGGGCGACAGCGGTGGCAGGAGAGGATGACGCTGCTGGCCGCGCGCGTGCAAGCGCACATCGCCCGCCCCGTGCCGACCCCGTACGGCCCGATCCAGCTGGGCGTCAGCGTGGGCTGAAGCCTGGCTGAGGCCGGGCAGGACCCCGACGAGGTCGTGCAGGCGGCCGATCGGCGCATGTACCAGGTCAAGTCTGCGCGCCGACGCCGTTGAGCGTCCGGCGTCCACGACCGGGCACGACCCCGCGCCACCGCACGGAGCCGAGGGGGCGAAACCGATGGGGCCGAGGGAGCGGGGCCGAGGGAGCGGGGCCGAGGGAGCGGGGCCGAGGGAGCGGGGTCGAGGAAGGTGCTTGCGGTGCAGGCAGCGCGACCGGTGCACCGCGACCGGTGCACGAGGCAGGTCAGCTGCACCAGGCAGGTCAGATGGAGAGAGTGGAACCGGTGGACGGACGGATCTGATGGACGGGACGGATCTGATGGACGGGACGGATCTGATGGACGGGACGGATCTGATGGACGGGACGGATCTGATGGACGGGACGGACACCGGGGACGGGGAAGACCTGGTGCAGGAACCACAGGAGGTGCTCGCACGCGGTGAAGCGGTCCCCTGCCCCCGGTGCGCCGCGCCCTTCCCCCACCACCTGTTGTGGTGGGAGCGCGCCGGTAACAATTCCGGTGCCAGGTCCGGTACCGGCGCCGGTTCGGTGCTGACCTACCGCTGCATCGCGTGCAGCGCGGTGTTCACCACCCTGCTGACCAGCTGACCTCCTGCCCCCGATCCGCTCTCCCGGCCTTCCTGGATCCGCTGTCACGCCCGACCCGGCCCCACCTGCACCCGGTCGTGTCCGACCCGGGTCCGCGTCCGGCCTGGGCGCCGTGCTCGGCCAGCACCCGGTCCTCAGCGCTGCGCCGCGCGGGTGCTGATCGCACCGGTTCGGTCGACTGGCGCAAGGGGGTGGCGCACGCGCTGACGGCGCTCACCACCGCGCGCGACGGCGTTCCTGAGCACCTCGCTGAGCAGCCGAGGTGGCCGGTCTCGAGCTCTTCCTGCCCCGAAGGAAGCCCACAGCGGGCCAGAGGGAGGCCAGAGGGAGGCCAGCAGCGCACGCCCGCGGGGAACTCGCCAGCGCGCACTGCCCGTGCCGGCACCGCTGGGCCCTGACGCCAGAGAACCCCGGTGCTCGTGCGCACCCGGCCGCTCGCCGCTGGCCGGGCCCACCGCGACACGATCTGTCACCTCGCGACCTGCTGCACTCAGAGGGTGCACGCAGCACCTGGTGCGGCAGCTCGCCGCACCACCACTACCCGGTCCGCGCCGCGCCACCCGCCCCGTGTCACCCGCCCTGCGCCGCACGATCCGCGCCGCACGATCCGCGCCGTGAAGGTGTTCGCCTTTCAGGCGCTGGCGCGGCGCGCGGCGATCAGCTCGTTCTCGGCCTGCTGCCAGGTCCCGGCCACACCGGTGCTCGCCGAGCGCAGCGCGTGCCCGGCCACCAGGCGCGCACAACCTGCCGCGCGCACCGCCAGCTGCACCCGCTCGAGGACCTCGCCCGCCTGGCGCTCGCCGCGCCCGGCGCACAGCACCCCCAGCTGGCGCCCGCCCAGGCGCGCCAGCACTACCTGCTCACCGCCCCCCTCACCGCCCGCCCCACCGACCGCCCCACCGGCGGCCTCGGCGGCCGCGGCGCCGATGCGGCGCAGCAGGCGCGCGCTGGTGACCGGACCCAGGTCGATCACGCTGATGCGCACCGGCTCGGCGTACGCCCGCGCGCGCTCCTCCTCGCCCTTGAGCACCAGCGCCCACCCGCGCCGGTCCAGCAGCCCGGTCAGCTCATCGCGCCAGCGCCCGGCCGCCTGCACGTGCGCCGCGCGCTGGCCGCGCAGGCGGTGCAGGTCGCCTTGCAGCACCTGCGCCAGGTGCTGGGCGACCTGGCGCGCCGGCGCCAGGTCGGCGTAGGCGTGCACCCCCAGCGGGTCCGGGCCGGTGCCGCACAACGTGCCCAGCACGCTGCCGTCGGCGGCGCGCAGCGGCACCCCGGTGTAGGTGCCCAGCCCGAAGCGGTGCACCGCCTCCCGGTCGCGGTAGGCCGGCACCGCGGCCAGGTCCAGGGCCAGCGGCGGCCCTTCACCGGCCAGCATCGCCTGGCACGTCACCTGCCTCAGGTGCAGCTGCAGCCCCACCGGCACCGGGATCCAGCGCGAGGAGCCGCCCAGCAGGGTGTACGCCTGGTCGGCCACCCGCGAGGCGAACCACATCGGCGAGCTGGTGCGCGCCACCAGCTGCGCGGTCAGCTCCTGGCAGGTGCGCGCGAAGGACAGCGCCGCCTGCTCGCGCACCACCTCCTCGCGCACCGCCTCCCCGCGCACCACCTGCTCGCGCACCGCCTGCTCGCGGCCAGTACGCCTGGGCTCAGCGCTCTGGTTCTCGGTGCGCTCGCGCCTGGTGCGGGTGCGCCACGACGACAAGGACCAGCCCATCGCAGGACCTCCACAGCTCGTATCGAATAGTCGACAGTCAGTACTCGAATAGTTGCTATGAGCATCGGTCGCGATGACTAGCACTTGACCGGTCCAGCAGCTGTTCTTTGCTAGTCACCCGCGCACGCGTACCGGCCTACCACGCCGATCATGGGCGCCTCGGGCCTGCCTCACGATCACGCAGGAGGCGGCAGCCGCAGGGCTGACGCGCGGTGGTGTTCGGGTTTTTCGACGCGGGCTCGACACCGGCTCGACGCCGCCCAGGGTGATGACCGCTGCGGTTGCGGCGGTCGGAGCGGCTACAGCTGCGGCAGCCGGGTCAGGGCACCGATGATGCGCGGGCCCTCGTGCCCGGCATCGATCAGGCGCCCACCGCTGAGGTACCAGGCGTAGCCGCCGGCGAGCTGCGCGAGACGCAAGCGCACCTGGTAGGGCCGGCCGGTCTGAAAGGTGCGGTCCAGCGCTAGGGCGACCTGCTCACGCTCGTCGGGGTGCACCTTGTTCAGCTGCTCCTGCAGCGAGGCGCTGGTGGCGCGCACCTGCAGCAGCTCGGCGCAGCGCGCGTCCCAGGACACCACCTGGGTGCGGTGCTCCACCTGCCAGGCGCCCACGTGCGCCGGCAGCAACCCGGCATCCGGCGAATGCTCCAGCACGGAGGACTGCGCCACCTGCTCCACCGGGTCCACAACCCGGTCCTGGACCGCATTCTGGACCAGGTCATGGACCAGGTCATGGAGCAGGTCCTGCCGCGGCTGCCCCACCCGGTCCCGGTGCGCGCGCGGGGGGTCGTGCGTCGCAGGTGGCGCCGGGGAGCTGGCAGGTGATGCGGTGCGATCACCGGCTGGGGCCTGGAGCCGTGCCACGGCGGCGGAGATGGCCGAGGCGATGGCCGAGGCCAGAGACGGTGTGAGGGCAGGTGTGAGGGCAGGTGTGAGGGCAGGTGTGAGGGCAGGTGTGAGGGCAGGTGTGAGGGCAGGTGTGAGGGCAGGTGTGAGGGCAGGTGTGAGGGCAGGTGCAAGGGCGGCCGAGAGCGCGTCTGCCGGGGTCGGCGATGCACTGGGCGATGCACCCGCTGGTTCGTCAGAACGCCCATGGCCCAGCTCAGCGGCCTGCTGCGGTGCTGGCGCCCGCAGGGGCGCCGAGGTCGGCGCAGCGGTGGCAGCGCCCTGGGCGTCGAGCAGCACGGTCAAGACCTCGCGGGTCAAGGTCTGGCGCGTCACGCCGTCTCCTTGCACGATCAGGCCCCGGGCGCGCCCGTGCTCGTCGTCGCCGAGGACGGCATCGAGCAGCACCGACAAGACCGGGTCCTTACCGGGCGGCAGCTGATCACCCCACAGCTGCTCCAGGAGCAGGCGCACCCGCCGCGCTCGTGCTGCGGAAGCCCGCTGGGTGTTGGAGCGATCCACCGTTGCCCTCCACCTCGATCACGGCCCGCGGCTGGCTGGCGGTTCACCACCGGCTCACCACCGGCTCGGTGAGCACTCGAGCGCGCCGCGCAGACGTCACCGCAGACGTCACCGCTGAGCTCTCCTGGACGTCTTCCCTCTTACAACTCCTTTCACTATGACGGCGGGAGTTTGCGGTAGCAGATCAACGCGCAGGCCAGCTGCAACAGGCCCAGGTGCAGGTCGGCGCGCAGCTCGTAGCGGATGCGCAGGCGTTTGAACTGGTGCAGCCAGGCGAACGTGCGCTCCACCACCCAGCGGGTCCGCCCGAGACCGGAGCCGTGTCCGACGCCCCTGCGGGCGATGCGCGGCACGATGCCGCGCTGGCGCAGGGCGCGTTGGTAGACGCCGTAGTCGTAGCCGCGGTCGGCGAACAGGTAACGCGGGCGCAGACGAGGGCGACCACGGGCGCCGCGCACGATTGGGAAGGCGTCGATGAGCGGCAGCAGCTGGGTCACGTCGTGGCGGTTGCCGCCGGTCAAGGTCACGACGAGCGGAACGCCGTTGGCATCGGTGAGCAGGTGGTGCTTGGAGCCGTTGCGGGAGCGGTCTACCGGTGAAGGGCCGGTGTGAGCCCCCCTTTGAGGGCCCGCACGTGCGAGCCGTCCACCACCGCCGTTTCCAGGTCCAGCTTGCCGGCCGCGCGCAGCTCCTCCAGCAGCACCTGGTGCAGGCGCGGCCACACCCCGGCCTCGGTCCAGTTCCGCAGCCGGCGCCAGCACGTCACCCCCGAGCAGCCGAACTGCTCGGTGGGGACCTGGCCCCAGGTGCAGCCGGTGATCAGCACGTGCACGATGCCGGCCAGCGCGGCACGGTCATCGCGCGGCAGCCGTCCGGGGTAGCGGTGTCGGCGCGGCGGGCGCTGGGGCAGCAGCGGCTCCACCCGCCCCCACAGCCCATCGGGCACCAGCTCCACGACCCGCTCGGGCAGGACCTGCTCGGTCATGCCTCCAGGCTGCGACGAACGGAAAGACCCCGCAAGTCATAGTGAAATCAGTTGTTAGCGGGCAGCACGTCCACGGCGCAACTCGGGCACACCGCGCGCGGCTGCGCCCGGGTGCACCGTCCCCCCACGGGGGGGCACAGAGGCGCCGGGGGCGGCACGCGGGCACAAACGGCGGGCACGAACAGCGCCCACGAACGGAAGATCCCCGAGCGCCGGTGAAAGCTAAGGGTGAGGGGCCGGCGGGTGAGGGGCGTGCAGATGACCGGCCTGCTGCGCGGCGCGCGCGGCAGCGGCGCTGCTGCGCACCCCGTACTTGCGGCGCGCGCTGGCCAGGTGCTGGGTGACGGTGTGCACGGACACCTCCAGGCGCCGGGCGATGTGCGCGCCGCTGCACCCCTCGGCGATCAGCTGCAGGACCTGGCCCTCGCGCGCGGTCAGCGCCTGTGTGTGCACCTCGCGGCACGGCTGCTGCGCCAGTTCCTGCAGCCGGCGCACCTCGGCCTCGGCCAGCACCACCACACGCGCACCGCTGGCCGTCTCCAGGACCAAGTGCTGATCGCTGGAGGCGATCGCCTCCAGCAACTGCGGCCAGCTCTGCTGCCCCAAGTGCTCACCGTTGAGCGGTACCACCGGCGCCTCCGTCCTGATCACGTCTGCGGGACCCTGCTGCGTGCGCGTGGCCGCCAGCGCCCGCGCCGGTCCTCGGCGCACGCGCGCGGGCACGCAGCGATCTTCGGTGCGCTGGTGGCGGACCTGAAGCACGCCGGGCACCGGTGCAGGCGCCCCCCTGCTGCTCGCCCAGCTGGTGCACCCGGGTCAAGGGGCGCACCGGTGCTTCGCACCACGGCCGAGTGGGGGTAGGGGTGCGGGAACGTGGGGATCGCAGATCCACACCGCGTGGATTAGCACCGCATGGATCAGCACAGCGTGGACCCGTGCTGGTCCACGCGGTCAGCACGCCCACGGCACCAGCGGCCCCGCCGCGTCCAGCAGTGGTGAACTCGCGCCGGCCGGCAGCGAGCCGTCGAGGGCGGGCACCGACGTCGAGGCCGATCGAGGTCCGCGGTCGATCAGGGCTCAAGCAGCACCTGGCGGCCGTCGACGCAGCATGGGAGCGCCTCGACATGCGCACCACCGCTGCAGCACCTGCAAGCCCATCCTCCTGAGGTGCACCACCCTGCGGTCCACCACCCTCAGATCCACCACCTCAGGTCCACCACCCTCATGTCCACCGCCTGCACGTCACCGATCGGGCCGGGAGTCGAGCATGTGCCAGCACACCGATGAGGTCAGCATCACGCGCGTGGTGCCCGCGCAGACCTGGGGCACGAGCGAGCACGCGGTGCGAGCTGAGGTGCACACCGGGCTGCAGCAGTGGCTGCGGCAACGGGGCCGGCACCTGCAGGGCGCACCGGTGCACACCGTTGAGATGCTGCCCAGCACGCAGCAGGTGCGCATCACCGCGCGCGCCGCTCTGGTGCCCGCAGAGATCACGCCCACCGCCACGCCCACCGCCACGCCCGCGGCGGTGTCCACGGTGTCCACGGCGCTCGCCGCGCTACCGGCAACCACTGCAGCCGATGCATCCACGGCCTCGTCAGCACCGTGGGGCATCTCGCGCTGACGGTCGCGCTGACGGTCGATCCGGAGACAGGGCTCACCCGGGCGCCGCGGCCCGAACCCGAGAAGCACCAACGGGCACCACCGCACCGCACACCACCGCACACGACTACACCGGTGGGTGCGGCCATCGCCGGCCCTGCTGCGGCACCGCTCACTGCGCCGGATGCGTTGGTGGCGCACACCCACCACGCCCGCGCTTCGCGCGATCCGCGGCGCTGGTGCACCCCGCTGCCGGCGGCCCTGAGCGCCTGGCTGGTCGAGGTCGCCCGCCGCGCGGCCACCCGCCACGTCGCGGCCCCTGCCACGTCATGGACGTGAGCGCGTCGTGCGCGCGAGCGCACCACCAGTGTGCACCGACGGGCAGAGCATCGCCGTCGGGGCGATCGCGCACGCGGACCTCCTGCTGGCCCTGACCCGTTCGAGCGAGTCGGCATCAAGACCGCTGCCCGCGGCCCCGATGCCCTCACCAGCCACCCGCACCAGAGGGCGGCGCCTGCGCTGCGCACCGCCGGTGCAGGTGCAGGTGCAGGCCCCCGCGTAGGAGATGACGATGAAGAAGTTCCGCTGCGGCGACGTGGTGCCCGGCTGCACCCGCGCCTTCACCGGCTCCGCCGACCAGATCCTGCTGGCCGTGGCCGGCCACGCCCGCGCCGAGCACGGCCTGACCGAGGTCCCCGAGCAGCTGATCGCGCAGGTCAACGCCGCCATGGTCGACGCCTGAGGGCTGCAGCGCAGCCCGTCCGGCGCGCAATCCATCCGGCGCAGCCCGTTCTGCACGACCCGTCCTGCACGACCCGTCCTGCACGACCCGTCCTGCACGACCCGTCCTGCACGACCCGTCCTGCACGACCCGTCCTGCACGACCCGTCCTGCACGACCCGTCCTGCACGACCCGTCCTGCACGGTGCAGCGCTGTGGGACCGGGGCTGGCGGGGACGCCCAGCAGCGGCCCGCTGCAGGCGGCGACCCGGTAGAACCGCAGGTGAGCTCGACGAGTCTCTCGGTGACTCGCTCGGTGGCGCGCTCGGTGGCTAGGTAGCGCTGCCCTAGACCGCACCGATCCCACCGCGACGGCGCGCGGCCAGCGCAGCGTCCTCCGCGCGCTGCCAGGTCAGGGCCAGCCCACCCTGCGCGCACCGCGCAGCCTGCCCGGCCACGGCGGCGCACCCGGCAGCACGCACGGCCCGCTGCACCCCCTCGAGCACCCCCTGCGCTTGCGCCAGCGGGCGACCGGCGCACAGCACGCCCAGCTGGCGCCCGCTCAAGCGCGCCACGCACGCCCGCTCCCCGGCCGCGCGCGGCGCACCGGCCGCGGCCCGGCGCACCAGGCGCGCGCTGCTGACCGGCCCCAGGTCGATCACGGCCAGCAGAGCCGGCTCGGCGTGGCTGCGCCCGCGCTCCTCCTCGCGCGCCAGCAGCGCACCCCACCCCCGGCGGTCGGGCAACCCGGTCAGCGCATCACACCCGCGCCCGTGTCCACGCCCTCGTCCAAGACCGTGCCCGAACGCGTGCCGCTCCAGCGCGGCGGCGGCCTCGGCGCGCCGCTGCTCGTGCAGCAGCTGCAGGTCGCCCTCCAGCGCGGCAGCCACCGCGGCAGCGTGCCCGCGCGCCAGCGCCAGGTGCCGGTAGGCCTGCACCCCCGCAGGGGCCGGGCCGATGCCGCACAAGACCCCCAGCACCTCCCCGCCGGCACCGCGCAGGGGAACACCGAGGTAGGTGCCGATGCCCAGGCGGGGCACCACCGGCCGGGCGGCGTAAGCCGGCACCGCGGCCACGTCCAAGGCGACCTGCGGCCCCAGCCCGGCGATCATGGCGTGGCAGATCGTGTCGGCGCAGGGCATCTGCTCCCCGGTGCGCACACCGGCCCATCCACCGGTCCATCCACTGGGACGGTCACCGCGCTCGGCACCGAGCCCATTACCGGCTGGTTCGTCACCGGCTGGTTCGTCACCGGCTGGTTCGTCACCGGCTGGTTCGTCACCGGCTGGTTCGTCACCGGCTGGTTCGTCACCGGCCGGTTCGTCACCGGCCGGATCGTCACCGGCCGGCCGGGCGCCGGCGGCCGAGCCGGGCAGCGAGCGCACCGCCAGCACTGTGTACTGCCCGTCCTGGATGCGCGCCAGCAACCAGGTCGGCAAGGTGGGGCTGACCAGCGAGGCCAGCGCCTGCTCGGCAGCGCGCGTGAGCAGGGTCCCACCTGGCGCTGTGAGCACTGCGGACCCCACAGGCCCCGTGAACCCCGTGAGCTCCGTGGACCCCGTGAGCTCCGTGGACTCCATGGGCTGCACCCCGCTCCACGGTGCTCGATCCAGCTGGTCCATCGACGTCTGCTTCATCGCAACCCCCGGTACCTACCGCGTGAACCACTCCTGCACGCGCCGGGCGCCAACCGTGCCGGTGGACCTCTCAGCAGAGGTCTTGGCCGGCCGAGGGCAGCGCCCGTGCTGCGCAGAACCCCTCCCCTGCCCGGGGCGGGGTTCCTGGCATCGAGGGTGAACGAGCACCCGTCCAGCGCCTAGCGCCGCACGGGTGATGCGCCGACGGTGCCGGCGATCGGTTCGGGCAGGACACCCGCAAGCGCGACCGCGCAAGTGATCGTGCCCGCAACCGGGACCCTGCGCGGCTGTCCGGGTGATCGGGGGTGTGAGGTCGCAGCACCGTGGGGACCTTCACCACCAGCACCACCTGGTTCCCACCGCCCCCGCACCGCCCCCGCACCGATGCTCGCCCGGTGCGGCTCTCGCCCAGCGCGGGAGCCGGGAACACCCACCAGCACCCCGTCCGCCGGAGACCCGCCGTGGAGCACCACCACCAGCTGACCGTCACCAGCGTCGTCGAGGACGCCCACGGGAGGATGGACACCCGCGCGGCCGCGGCCATCGCGCACGCCGCGCTGCGCCGGCGCGCCGACCAACAGCACCTGCTCATCCGCGGCCCAGCGCACGAGGACGTCGAGGTGCTCCTCGGCGCACGCCGCGTGCGCGTCACCGTGACCGCTGAGGTCACCCCTGCCGGCGAGACGACCCCCGAGCACGAGACGGCACCCGAGCACCATAAGAGCGACCGGCAGTAGGCGCGTCACTTCAGCCGGCGCGTCGTGGGTCGACCCGGCCAGCGGTAGCGGTTGCGGGCTTCGTTGATGAGCCTGCGGATGACGGTGATCGCGGCGGCGAGGTGGGTGTAGAACTCCACCACCGCCCGGGACCGGTCGGTGATCCGGCGCAGCTTGCCGTAGCCGTTGAGCCAGGCGTGGGTGCGCTCGACCGGCCAACGTTTTCCGACTTGGATCGGGGCCTTGACCCCCTTCACCGCGATACGTCCCGGCAGGCCGAGTTCGGCGAGCAGGGCGCGGGTGACCTTGGAGTCGTAGCCGGCGTCCAGGTGCACGGTCACCGGCGAGGGAAGCGGCCCCAGCGCGGTCAGCCCGGCCAAGGTCGGGGCCAGCAGGGGTGAGTCGTGGCAGTTGGCTCCGGCGACCTCGACGTGCAGCGGGATCCCTGCCGCGTCGACGAGGACGCAGCGTTTGGTGCCGCCCTTGCCGCGGTCGACAGGGCTGCGGCCCGCGCACTCCCCACCCCCGACGGCCTTGGTGATGGAGCCGTCCACGGCCACGTCATCGAGGTCGAGGCCGATCATCGTGTCGTAGGCGGTGAGCGTCGCGGCGAACACGTCCTGCCCGATTCCGGCGGCGGCCCAGGCGTGCAGTCGGCGGCGGATGGTGCGATCCGAGCAGCCGGGGACGGCGATGCGCTCCAGCCCCGATCCGTGGACGAGGGCGGTCAGGACGAGGTCGAAGACGATGCGGTCGGGGATGCGGCGGCGGTGGCAGCCCAGCGGGTGGGTGGGGTCGAACTCCGGCTGTGCTGGAAGCAGCGTGGCGAACTGGGTCCAGAGGGGCTCGGTCAGTGATGATGGCAGGACGGGCACGGGTTCCTCGGCGATCTTGAAGCGTAGAGAACTCCATGATCACCGGGGCCCGTGTCCGCCTGGCCGTGACGCGCCGGACTCCTTGGCGAGCACCTGCGCTGCCCCATCCGACGCCCTACTGCCGGTCGCTCTAAACCACGACAGCTCAAGTGCGGGGCAGGGCGAGGGAGCCGACCAGCTCGTTCGACCCGCTGGCCACGCGTAAGACCTCGTCCGTCGTCGCCGCGCTCTGGTCCGCCCCCGCCGTGGTGAGATCCACTGCTACCGCGACCGCAGCCCGCAGCCCGCAGCGCGTGGATGCGACCGATGACCTCGGTGATCTGCCCGATCGCCCCCACCGCTGCGCCGGCGTCGGTCTGGGGGGCGTGGATCCACCCGGTGATCTGCTCCGCGGCCGTCGCGGTCTGCCGGACCAGCTCCTTGACCTCCCCGGCCACCACCGCCAAGCCCTTGCCCGTCTCCCCCGCCCTGGGCGGAAAGGAGGTGGCGCTCAGCACCTCAGCAGGTTGGCATGATCGGCGGTGGAGGTGGACATCTCCTCGTTGGCGGCGGGGGACGAGCCGGGAGCGCGAAGAAGCCTGCACCGCACGGAAGAACGGCTGCTGGGTGGCCACTACCCACGCCTCATGCATGAGCACGCACACTCCTTGCGAGAGCACCCCCTCGCAGGCGAGAGGCAGCGGTTGTGGTCCTTCTCCCACCCTGCACCGGTCCTGATCCCGCCCAGGGCATGGCAGGACACCCACCTGCACCGGTCGAAACCACTCATCACCGCTCATCGCCGAACGTCACCACCCGTCGCCTTCCGTCACCGCTGACCGGCGCGCAGTCGTGAACGGCGCGGACAACACCGCTGGATGTGCACCAGTGGACGCGCACCGCTGGACACGCACCGCTGGACGCGCACCGTGCTCGCACCGCTCCAGCAGCGCACCGCCCCGCAGGCCGTGGTGCGGCCGGACCTCGGCGGGCGCGCGCACCCCGCACGTGCTTGGCTGATGCGGTGACGGCGTGCTCACGCAGCGCACCAGCACCGCAGCGGCAGGACCAGAACGACCGCAGGACCAGAACGACCGCAGGACCAGAACGACCGCAGGATCGTCTCGAACAACGGGGCGCACGTGGAACCGCCTCGAGCAACGGGGCGGTGGGGCCGGTGAGCGAACCGCACCGTTCAGGCCCACCCGGCACACGGGAGTGCTGCATGAACGACGAAGCAGCACACGAGCCCGGCACCGCGCCGGCAGGCACGCTCGCGCAGTACACCCGCTCCCTGGCAGCGGCGCTGCACGCCGCCGGCACCGCAACGATGCTCGACCTCGGTGCTGACCCGCTCCGGAACGGGGCACCGCTCGATGCCGACCACCGCTGCGCCGGCGTCCCGCGCTTCGCGGTGGTTCTCACCACGCACGCGCCGGGAGGGAGCACCCCCACCGCAGCGCCGCCTGACCGGGCAGCACCCGCAGGAACCAGGACGTCCGGCACGTCCAGGACGTCCGGCACGTCCGCGACGTCCGGCACGTCCGCGACGTCCGGCACGTCCGCGACGTCCGGTTCACCCCGGGCATGGCGAGCACCCGAAGCGCTGGGAGCACCGGGCCAGCAGCGAAGCCCCGCCCTGGTGCAGGTGCTCCCGGTGCTCACAGCGCAGGCCGTGAACGCCGCCCTGGCGCACGGGGCGGTGGGCGTGCTGGCCGTGGACACGCCCCTGGAGACGGCCGTGCGGGTGGTGCAGGCCGCCGCCCAGGGGTGGGTGCTGCTGCCCGCACCCGTGGCGCACGCCCTGGGCAGCACCAGCACCACTGCCGGCACCACTGCCGGCGATGCCAGTACTGGTAGCGCTGCTGGAGTGGCGCTGGAGGCGGCACCGCGCACCACGCCCCTGGAGCGCGCGTGGTTGCGCGCTCTGGGCGCGGGCACCACGGTCGCGGCGCTGGCGCGCGGCAGGGCCTGCGGCGAGGGCGAGGTGTACCGCTCGCTGGGCGCGCTGTACCAGCGCCTGGGCGCGGCCAACCGCACTCAGGCCCTGCTGATCGCCCAGCGCTGGGGACTGCTGGAGGAGCGGGCAGCAGATGAGGAAGCAGCGGACGAGCAGTCGCTGCACGAAGAACCCGTGCACCAAGAACCCGTGCACGAAGAACCCGTGCGTGAGGAACTCGCGCACGCCCAGACCCGGCGGGACGGCTAGCGACGATGGTGGACGACGCACGGCACCGGAACAGCCAGCACGACGGGCACCGCCAGCACGACCACGACGGGCACGACGGGCACGACGGGCACGACGGGCACGACGGGCACGACGGGCACGACGGGCACGACGGGCACGACGGGCACGACGGGCACGACGGGCACGACGGGCACGACGGGCACGACGGGC
>NZ_JBJLSG010000061.1:0-27192 GCF_050871925.1 Kineococcus gurbantunggutensis | reverse complement strand
GGGCGCGCCCGGCGGGCAGCCGGTGCGGCACCGGGGAGCCCCGGCGGCTCGGGCGCCCCCGGAGCCAGCGACGCCCTGGCGCCGGTGGTGGCCGCCGTGCGGGCGGCGGCGGACCTGCGCGGGCGGGCGGTGCCGCCGCCGCCGTGGCTGCCGCCGCTGCCCGAGCTGGTGCGCCCCGCCGACCTGCCGGGCCCCGCCGACCCCGGGGACCCCGGGGACCTCGGAGACCCCGCGGACGCGGGGGCGCTGCCGTGGGGCCTGCTGGACCTGCCGGACGAGCAGCGGCGCGCGAGCGCGGGCTGGGACCTGGCCGCTGGCGGGCACCTGCTCGTGGTGGGCACCGTGCGCAGCGGGCGCAGCACGCTGCTGCGCGCGCTGGCCGCGTCCGCCGCCGCGGGCGACGCGGAGGTGAGCGTCCTGGACGGCGGCGGGGTGCTGGCGGACCTGGCGGGGGCAGCGCACGTGGGCTCGGTCGTCGGGCGGGCGGAGCCGTGGCGGGCGGGCCGGCTGCTGCAGCGGCTCGTCGAGGAGGTGCAGCGGCGCCGGGAGCTGTTCGCGCGGCTGGGCGCGGGCGACCTGGCCGCGGCGCGGCGGGTGCCCGGTGCCGGGCCGCTGCCGCACCTGCTGCTGCTCGTGGACGGCTGGGACGGCTGGGCCGCGGAGCTGGCGGCGGTGGACCTGGGTGCGCCGGTGGACGCGCTGCACCGGCTGCTGCGCGAGGGCAGCGCGGCCGGGGTGCGGGTGGCCGTCACCGGTGACCGCGGCCTGCTGACCTCCCCGGTGGCCGCCGCGGCGGCGGAGGTGGTGCTGCTGCGGCTGGCGGACCGCGCGGACGCGGCGCTGCTGGGGGTGCCGGCGCGCGAGGTGCCGGGCCGGCAGCCGCCGGGCCGCGGGCTGCTGGTGCGCGACCGGGTGGCCCGCGAGGTGCAGGTCGTGCTGCCCGGGGCGCCGGCCGCCGCGCCGGGCGCGCTGGGCGCGCCGCGCGCGCGGGTGCGGGTGGAGCCGCTGCCGGCGCGGGTGGCGGTGGAGGCGCTGCCGGTGCCGGCGGGCGGCGCGGTGCCGCTGGGCGTGGGCGGCGACGGCGCGGACGTGCTGAGCGCGGACCCGGCCGGCGGGCTGCTGGTGTGCGGGCCGGCGCGCAGCGGGCGCACCACGGCGCTGCGCGCGGTGGCCGCCGCGCTGGCCCGGTGCCCGTCGGCTCCGCCGGTCGCGGTCGTCAGCGCCGCCGCGGACGCGGCACGGGCCTTCCCCGCCGCGGCGTGGACGGGGTGCGCGGACGCGGAGGGGCTGCGGCGGGTGCTGGAGCTGCCCGGGGCCGTGGTGCTCGTCGACGACGCCGCGCGGGGGCTGCCGGCGGACGTGGAGGAGCTGCTCGTGCGGGTGCTGCGCGACGGCGGGCGGCTGGTGGCCGCCGCCGACGGCGCGGAGGTCGCGGCGGCCTTCCGCGGGCTGGCGGTGGCGCTGCGCGAGGCCCGCACGGTGGTGCTGCTGGGCCGCGACGGGCAGGTGCCCGCGGACGTGCTGGGCCGCCGCGCGCTGCCGGCGCCGGCCGCCGGCCCGGGCGCGGGCTTCGTCGTCGCCGACGGCACCTGGACGGCGCTGCGGGTGGCGGCGCCGGGCCCCTCCGGCGCGCCGGGCGCGGCGCCTACCGTGGAGCCGTGAGCACCGCCGGGGAGACCACCACCACGCCCGACCCGCAGCCCGACCGGCAGCCGCAGCGGCGGCCCGACCCGCGGCCCGCGGCGCGGCTGCGCGAGGCCGGGCCCGCCGACGGCGGGGTCGTCGCGCAGCTCGTGCGCGAGCTGGCCGAGTACGAGCGCGAGCCGGGAGCCGCCACCGCCACGGGCGAGGACTTCGCCCGTGCGCTGGAGCCGGGCAGCGGCATCGGCTGCCTGCTCGCCGAGGTCGACGGTCCCGACGGCGTCGAGGTCGCCGGCATGGCGCTGTGGTACACGACCTTCTCCACCTGGCAGGGCCGGCGCGGCATGTGGCTGGAGGACCTGTACGTGCGCCCGCAGCACCGCCGGCGCGGCATCGCCCGGTCCTTCTTCGCGCGGATGGGCGAGCTGTGCGCCGAGCGCGGCTACGGCCGCCTGGAGTGGTGGGTGCTGGACTGGAACACCCCCGCGCACGCCTTCTACCGCTCGCTGGGCGCCGCGCCCGAGGAGGGCTGGACGGTGTGGCGGCTGGACGGCGAGCGCCTGGACCGGCTCGCCCCGCAGGCCCGCGGGACCGCGCCGTGACCCTCCCCAGTGACGGACCGTCACGAACCGAGCGCTCTGGGCGTGCGAAGCTGCTCTCCAGCCACACCGCGCCCCCGGACCGCACCACCGCCCCCAGCACACCACCGGCCCCGTGGGCCGGTCCCCGAGAGGACGTCCACGTGTCGACCACCACGGCCAGCGAGCAGGCCAGCGAGCAGGCCAGCGACCTCGTCGAGCTCCGCGTGCCCGCGGACCCCGCCTACCTGACCGTGGTGCGCACCGCGAGCGCCGGCCTGGCCGCGCGGCTGGACCTGACCCTCGACGAGATCGAGGACCTGCGGATCGCGGTGGACGAGGCGTGCACCCTGCTGCTGGACCCGGCGGCCGGGGCCCAGCAGCTGGTGGCGGTGTTCCGCCTGGGCGACGGCAGCCTGGAGGTGGAGGTGCGCGGGCCGGCGCGCGAGCTGCCCGAGCGCTCCAGCTTCGCCTGGGCCGTCCTGGAGGCGCTGGTCGGCGAGGTGTTCACCGGCACCTCCTCCACGGGGGCGTGGATCGTGCTGCGGCACAGCAGGAACGGTGCCGGCGCGCCGGGCGCGCCGGCGGGGGCCGTGTGAGCGGCGAGTCCAGCGCGGACGCCCCCACGGCGGCGGTCCCGGCGGCCCGCGCGGACACCCCCGGCGGGCCGCGCCGTCCTGCGCGCGCGGGCGCGGGCGGCGGGCCGCGGGACCCCGCCGGCGCGGTCGCGCCGGACGAGCGCGGCGAGCCGGACGCGCTGGACGAGGGGGGCGAGGAGGAGCCCGAGGACGCGCAGGCGGACCTCGCCGACCTGCCCGAGGAGCACCGGCGCGAGCAGCGCCCCGAGGAGCGCTCGCTGCACGAGCTGATGGCCCGGCTGGCGCCGGAGGACCCCGAGCGGGCCCGGGTGCGCGACGAGCTGACGCGCCGGCACCTGCCGCTGGCCGAGCACCTGGCCGCGCGCTTCCACGGCCGCGGCGAGCCGCACGACGACCTCGTGCAGGTCGCCACGATCGGGCTGCTGAAGGCGCTGGACCGCTTCGACCCCTCCCGCGGCGTCCCCTTCGGCGCGTACGCGGTGCCGACGATGCTCGGGGAGATCAAGCGGCACTTCCGCGACCGCGGCTGGGCGATGCGGGTGCCGCGGCGGGTGCAGGAGGCCGGGCGGGCGCTGGCCGACGCGCGCGAGGCGCTGACCCACGAGCTGGGGCGGGCGCCGACGATCGCCGAGCTGGCCGCGCGCACCGGCCAGGAGCCCGACGGGGTGGTGGAGGTGCTGGAGTCCGCCAACGCCTACGCGACGCTGCCGCTGGACACCGGCTCGCCCACCTCCCCGGTCGCCTCGCTGGGCAGCGTGGACGACCGGCTGGAGAACGTCGAGAACCGCGAGGCGCTGCGCCCGCTGCTGGCGGCGCTGGCCCCGCGCGAGCGGCGCATCCTGGCGCTGCGCTTCGTGCGCGGGATGTCGCAGGCGCAGATCGCCGCGGAGGTCGGCATCTCGCAGATGCACGTGTCGCGGCTGCTCAACCGCACCCTGGGCCAGCTGCGCGAGGGGCTGGGCTCCGAGCGGGAGTGAGCCCGGGCTCGGTCGGACCGGACGGACCATGCAGGACCGGGCAGGACCGGAGCGCGGGCCCCGCTCAGCGGGAGATCTGCGCCGAGACCGGCGGCAGGAACAGCCCCACCAGCACCAGCACCGCGGGCACCACGAGGAGCAGGCCCAGCAAGGGCGAGCCGCCGCTGAACGCCGGCCAGCCGGCGGCCAGCTGCAGCAGCTGCCACACCAGCACCGGCGAGCGCGCCCAGGTGGCCCGCTGCAGCAGCCCGTGGGCGCACAGGGCGACGCCGGCCGCGAAGGCCAGGGTGGTCAGCGCCAGCGCACCGGCGGCGATCGGCGCGGTGGCGTCCTCCACCACCAGGCCGTGCACGAGATAGGCCGCGCCGGCCACGAGCAGCAGCGCCTCCAGGGCCACGAGCGCCGCGACGGCGGTCAGCAGTGGCGAACGGGCGGGAGTGCCCCCACGCTGGGAGGCGGGGCGGGGCTCGGGACGGTCGGGCACCAGAGCACCGTACGACCGTCGCGGTCCGTGGTGGTGGCTGCACGCCGGTGCGGACCGGGGTGGCGCCACCGCAGCGGCACCGGGTGGCGTCCTGCGGGTCCCGGGCGACGCCGGGACCTCGAACCGTTACTACGTGGCCGGGATTGCCGGGAGGGGTCTTTCGTGTTACGTGCATGTGACGAACCCGACACCGGTTCTCCACGACCCGCGGCTGTCCCCCTCTTGTGGGACGCGCCGCGGGGTGTGAATCTAGATGCCGACGCGATCCCCGACGCACGAGAGCCACCGGCACCGCCGAGGGCGCTGATCGTGCGTCCCGGCACCGCCGGCGCTGCCGGTGCTCAGGGATCCCGCGCGACACCCCGTGTGACAGCGGACCGTCGCGCGCACTGAGACCGCAACGCGAAGAAGGAGTGGACCACCCATGGACTGGCGCCACCGTGCCGCCTGCCTCGACGAAGACCCCGAGCTGTTCTTCCCGATCGGCAACACCGGTCCGGCCATCCTCCAGATCGAGGAGGCCAAGGCCGTGTGCCGTCGCTGCGAGGTCGTGGACAGCTGCCTGAAGTGGGCGCTGGAGACCGGTCAGGACTCCGGCGTCTGGGGCGGGATGAGCGAGGACGAGCGCCGCGCGCTCAAGCGCCGCGCCGCCCGCGCCCGTCGCGCCGGCTGACGCTCGCCGTCGGCCGCGGCCCCCGGGCCGCACCGAGGAGGGCCCCCACCCCCCCGGCGCTGCCGCGCTTGGCCACCGGGCTCAGCGCGCGGCGCCGCCGCCCGACGTGGCGTCGAGCAGCAGGCCGGCCCAGGCGCCGGAGGTGGCGGGGCGCCCGTCCAGGAAGCCGACGGGGACGTCGAGGGAGAGCACGTCCAGCGGGTCCGGGCTCTCGGCGGCGCGGTGGACCGCCAGGCGGCGGGCCGGCACGCCGGCGCTCTCCAGGGCGTTCAGCTGCGCGGCGACCGCGTGGCTGCGGCGGGTGGCGTCGACGCAGACCACGACGGCGCTGGCGCCGATCTCGGCGGCCAGGCGCGCGGCGCGCTCGGCGTCGGCGGCGGTGGGGCGCGCGGGCACGGCCACGGTCAGCGGGGCGCTCCAGCGGCGGGCCTGCTCCTGGCGGGCGGGCAGCTCATCGGCGGTGACGGTGTTCTGCACGTCCGCGCGGCCGAGGACCAGCGGCGCCTCGGAGCCGACCTCGTCGGCCACGAGCAGGGCGGCGCCCACGACGGCGTCGGCCTCGCCGACGACGACGACGAGCTCGCCGGAGCCCACGCGCAGCGGCGCGGGGACCTCGATCTCGCGGGCCAGGCGCAGCACGTCCCCGGAGTCGTGGGGCTCGCGGTAGGGAGCGCGGGCAGCCGCAGGGCGGTCGCTGTAGGTCGTCACAGAATCACGGTAAGTCAGGTCCATGTCAGCTGCCTCGTTGTCGTCCCCGTCGTGGGCGGCGCGCTCGCCGGCCACGCTGTTCGTGCGCTCGGGCGCCAGCGGCGCCCGCACCTCGTGGCGCGGCTCCTCGCGCACCTCGCGGGCGTCCGCGTAGTCGTCCGGCACCGCGTAGGGGTAGGCCTGGCGGCGCTCCCCCGCGGGCTCGAACGGCACCTCGTACTCGTCCTCGGCGTAGCCGCCGACGCCCTGCGGGACCACGTCCTCCTCGACGAAGCGGTCGCCGAAGTGGTCCTCCACGGGCGCCGGGCGGCGCAGCTCGGGGCGGCGGGGCGCACCGCGGCGCGCCTCGAAGCCCTCGCGCACCGTCGCCGGGCCGTCCTGCTCCCCACCGCGCCCGCGGCCCTCGACCGGGACGTCGGTCCGCTCCAGGCGGCGGGGGGCGACGCCGTTGGCGGCACCGAACTGGTCAGGAGTCACGCGATCCTCCGTGGTGCGAGCGGGCAGACCGCCGAACGGGGCGTCGGCGCCTGCAGCGGCAGCCGGCCGGCCCGGACGGGGCCCCGAGGGGCGCGGCGACTGCTTAGTGACCGAGCGTACATCAGAGGTCACATTCGGTCGGGCGTTCTGCCGGCCGTCGCCGAGGGTGCGCACCGCGGCCATCGTGGCCGCGAAGCCCGAGCCCTCCGTGGAGATCGGGCGGTGCGGCACCGCCGGGCGCTGCGGCGCCTGCTCGGCGCGACGGCGGCCCGCGCCGTCGCGGCCGGCCGAGAGCATCGCGCGCAGGCGGTCGGCGCCGTCCGCGGCGTCGGCCGCGGCGAGCAGGTCGCCCAGGCTGCGCTCGCCGTCCCGCGGCGCCGGCGCACCGGCGCGCTCGATGCGCTCGGCCTGGCGGCGGCGCACCTCCTGGCGGGCGGCCTCGCGGCGCTGCGCCTCGGCGCGCTCCGCCTCCCGGCGCTCCGCCACCACACGTTCCTGCTGCACGCGCTCCGCCTCCCGACGCTCCGCTTCCGCACGGGCGGCCTCGCGCCGCTCCGCCTCCCGCTGCTCCGCCTCGCGGCGGGCCTCGGCCCTGCGTTCCGCTTCCCTGCGTTCGGTCTCACGGCGCTGCGCTTCCCTGCGCTCCGCCTCCAGGCGCTCCGCCTCACGGCGCTGCGCCTCACGGCGCTGCGCCTCGGCCCGCTCGGCCTCGACCCGCTCGGCCTCCAGGCGCTCCGCCTCACGGCGCTGCGCCTCGGCCCGCTCGGCCTCGATCCGCTCGGCCTCCTGGCGCTCCGCCTCCAGACGCTCCGCCTCCAGGCGCTGCGCCTCGGCCAGCTCGGCCTCCCGGCGCTCCGCCTCCTGGCGCTGCGCCTCGATCCGCTCGGCCTCCTGGCGCTCGGCCTCCTGGCGCTCCGCCTCGGCCAGCTCAGCCTCCCGGCGCTGCGCCTCGGCCAGCTCGGCCGCGGCGGCCTCCTCGTCCAGGCGCCGCTCCTCCTCCCGGCGCGCCGCCTCGGCGAGCGCGGCGGCCAGGTCCACCTCCTCGACGACCTCCTCGGCGCCGGGGGCGCCGGAGCCCTCCAGCAGTCCCGCGGCGCGGGCGCTGCTCACGGCCCCGGAGGCCTTGAGCATCTCCACCAGGCCCTGCCGGGCCTCCTCGAAGTCGTCGGCACCCGCGGCGCCGGGCTGGAGCGCCTGCACCTCGTCCCCGGCGGGGGCGGCGTGCCGGCCGGCGGGGGCCGCGACGGCCTGGGCGGCCTGGGCGGCCGCCTCGGACTCGGCGCGGTCGGCGGCGGCGAGCAGGGCCTCGAAGTCGGGCACCTCGCCGGCGGCGGGGGTCTCGGCGGGCGCCGCCTCGGCGGGGGCCGTGCCGTCGTCGTCGATCTCGACCGTCACTTCGTAGCGCTCCTTGGTGAAGAATCCGGCGACGCCTCCAGAACGGATGCGCTCGGCGCGGACGACGCGGGCGGCGTCTCCGTGGTCGTGGCGGACCTGCGCGAGCAGGTCCTGCAGGTCGGGCCCCTCAAGAAGCAAGTGCGTGGACACCGCTCACCGATCCAACCGTCTCGATCCGGGGGTGGTTGCTGACGTCGTCGTAGGAGAGGACGTGGAGGCGGCCGATCGCCACCTTGAGCAGCCGGCGGAGCGGGGCCCGCAAGGGGGGTGCGCACACCAGGACTGCGGAGATGCCCTGTTGTTCGGCACGTTCCAGGCAGGAACTTGAGGCGGTCACCAGGTGCTCTGCGGTGACGGCGTCCAGGGCCAGGCTGGCGCCGTGCTCGCCGGGGCGCAGGGCCTCGGCCAGGGAGTGCTCCAGCAGCGGGTCCAGGGTGATGACGTGCAGGACGCCGTCCTGCTCGTGCACGGCGGCGACCGCCGGCCCCAGCGAGGAGCGGGCCGCCTCGACGAGGCCGTCGAGGTCGGAGCCCTGCTTGGCCTTGAGGCTGAGGGCCTCGAAGATGCGGGCCAGGTCGCGGATCGGCACGGCCTCCTCCAGCAGGGCCTGCAGGACCCGCTGGACCTCGCCCAGGGTGAGCACGCTGGGGGTGAGCTCGTCGACGACGACCGGGTGGGTGCGCTTGAGGGCGTCCACCAGGGAGCGCACGTCCTCGCGGCCCAGCAGGCGCGGGGCGTGGGTGCGCACCAGCTCGCCGAGGTGGGTGATCAGGACGCTGGCGCGGTCCACGACGGTGGCGCCGGTCAGCTGGGCCTGGTGGCGCAGCTCGGCGGGGATCCACTTGCCGTTGAGGCCGAAGACCGGCTCGACGGTGGCGCGGCCGGGCAGGCCGTCCAGGTTCTCCCCCAGGGCCAGGACCTGGCCGGGCGGGGCGATGCCGCGGGCGACCTCGACGCCGGAGATGCGCACCGCGTAGGTGGACACCGGCAGGTCGAGGGAGTCGCGGGTGCGCACCGGCGGGACGACCAGGCCGACCTCCAGGGCGATCTTGCGGCGCAGGGCGCGCACGCGCTCGAGCAGGTCGCCGCCGACGGAGGTGTCCACCAGGTCCACCAGGTCGGGGGCCAGCGCCACCTCCAGCGGGTCGACGCGCATCTCCTCCAGGAGGGACTCGGCGGCCTCGTTGGGGTTGACCGGCGCCGGGGCGAGCTGGGCGAGCTCGACGGCCTTGGCGTCGGCGGTCTCGCGCTTGGAGATGCGGGTGGAGGCGAAGAAGCACAGGCCGGCGACGAGCAGGAAGGGCAGCTTGGGCATGGCCGGGATGAGGGCCAGCACGACCGCGGCGCCGCCGGCGATGAGCATGACCAGCTTGTTCTGGCCGAGCTGGGCCAGGGCCTGCGAGCCCATGTCGCCGGTGCCGGTGGCGCGGGTGACGATGATGCCGGTGCCCACGCTCAGCAGCAGCGCCGGGATCTGCGAGGCCAGGCCGTCGCCGATGCTCAGCAGCGCGTACTGCTGGATGGACTCCGCCGGGCCCATGCCGTGCTGGATCATCCCGATGGCGAAGCCGCCGATGAGGTTGATCAGCACGATGATGATGCCGGCGATGGCGTCGCCCTTGACGAACTTCGTGCCACCGTCCATGGCGCCGTAGAAGTCCGCCTCGGCGGTGACGTCGAAGCGCCGGCGGCGGGCCTCGTCCTCGTCGATCAGGCCGGCGTTGAGGTCGGCGTCGATCGCCATCTGCTTGCCGGGCATCGCGTCCAGGGTGAAGCGCGCGCCGACCTCGGCGACGCGCTCGGCGCCCTTGGTGATGACGACGAACTGGATGACGACCAGGATCATGAAGATCACCAGGCCGATGACGAGCGAGCCGGAGATCACGAAGTGCCCGAAGGCCTCGATGACCTTGCCGGCGTAGCCGTCGGAGAGGACCAGGCGCGTCGTCGCCACGTTCAGGCCCAGCCGGAACAGCGTCAGGACCAGGATGAGCGAGGGGAAGACGGAGAAGTCCAGCGGCCGCTTGACGAAGAGGCACGTCAGCAGCGCGATGAGCGAGCACGTGATGTTCGTCGCGATGAGGAAGTCCAGCATCGGAGCCGGCAGCGGCACGACGAGCAGCAGGATGATGCCGACGACGCCGATCGGCACCGCCATCTGCGAGAGGTTGCGAAAACGCACTGCACCGCCTGTCGTCCTGGTCACCCTGTCGGGTTCCCTCGTCCAGCGGCCCGTCCGTGGCCCTGCTGCGCCGTCCTGGCTACTGCCTCCTTCGGCACGCGCGCGCCGGTCCTTGAGCGCCCGACCGGCGGGCAGCGCCCCGGCGCGGGGGGCTGCGGCGGTCGGTGCGGGTGCTGCGGGTGGTGCGCGCGGGGCGGGTGGTGCGACCGGCTCAGGCGGGCAGGGTGTGCGCCTCGCCCAGGGCCGTGGTGGCCCCGCGGGTGCGCAGGTTCATCACGAACGCCAGGACCTTGGCCACCGCCGCGTACAGCTCGGCGGGGATCTCCTGGCCGACCTTGACGCTCTTGTACATGGAGCGGGCCAGCTCGACGTCCTTGACCAGGGGGACGCCGTTCTCCTTGGCCTTCTCGCGGATCCTGGCGGCGATCGCGCCGGCGCCCTTGGCGACGACCTTGGGCGCGCCGCTGCCGGGCTCGTAGCGCAGCGCGATCGCGATGTGGGTGGGGTTGACGACGACGACGTCGGCGTTGGCGACGTCGGCCATCATGCGGTTGCGGGACATGGCCATCTGCTTGGAGCGGATGGCGCCCTTGAGCAGCGGGTCGCCCTCGGCGTTCTTGTGCTCCTGCTTGATGTCCTCCTTGCTCATCCGCAGCTTCTTCATCACCTGGCGCCGGGACATGGCGTAGTCGGCGGCGGCGATGAGCAGACCGACGAGGACGGTGACCACTAGCATGGAGCTGATCGCGGAGGCGGTGGTGGACAGCACCGAGGCCAGCGGGAGCACGCCCTGGCCGACCAGGTGCGGGGCCAGGCCCTTGACGACCACCCACAGCGCCCCGCCGATGAGCACGGTCTTCAGCAGGGACTTGGTGCCCTCCCAGATCGCGTGCGGGCCCCAGTGCTGCTTGAGGCCGTTGACGGGGTTGAGGGCCTTGAAGTTCGGCTTGAGCTTCTTGGTCGCAGGCTTCAGGGTGCCCTGGGCGCCGCCGGCGAGGACGACGGCGAGCACGGTGACGGCGAGCAGGGGCCCCAGCACCCCGGGCAGGGTGCCGAAGGCGTCGCCCACCGCGGACAGCGCGCGGGCGGGCTCGGGGTCGGCGGCCACCTCGGTGACGCGGCGCAGGGCCTCGCGGCCGGTCTCGGCGCCCGCCTCGATGGTGCGGGGCACGAGCAGGGCGCCGGCAGCGGTGCACAGCCAGGCGCCGATGTCCCGCGACTGCGGGATGTTGCCCTCCTTGCGCGCCTCGGCGAGGCGCTTGGGGGTGGGCTTCTCGGTCTTCTCCCCGCTCACGCGCCACCGCCCGCGAGGCGCACGACGGTCTCGGCCATCGTGCCGGCGGAGTCGCCGACCACGCGCGGCAGGACCGACAGGGCGAAGCCGCCGAGGGTGAGGGTGATGAGGATCTTCAGCGGGAAGCTCATCGCGAAGACGTTCAGGGCGGGCGCGATACGCGAGAGCAGGCCTAGGCCGATGTCGGCGACGAAGAGCACCGCCACCAGCGGCGCGGCGATCTGCAGCGCGGAGAGCATCAGCTCGGCCAGACCGGTGGTGAGGACGTCGGCCAGGACCCGCACGGACACGCCCGCGTCCAGCGGCAGCACCTCGTAGGTCCGCAGGAACCCCTTGAGCACCACCAGGTGCCCGCCGGAGAGCACCAGCAGGGCGGTGGCGGTCCAGTTGTAGAGCTTGCCGAAGATCGCCGTCTGGTTCTGGCTCAGCGGGTCGTAGGCGCTGGCGAGCTGGAAGCCGCCGAAGAGGTCGATCAGGTCGCCGGCGGACTGCACGGCCGCGAAGACGAGGGCGCAGAAGAAGCCGAGGGCGGCGCCGACGAGGACCTGCTGCACCACGGCGGTGGCCAGCGCGGCGGGCTCGGCGGCGGGCACCTGCGCGCGCAGGCGCGGGTCGCCGGCCAGCGGCAGGGCCAGTGCGAGCGCGAGCATCGCCTTGACGCGGCCGTTGACGGCGCGGGAGGCGAACGGCGGCGCGATCACCAGGAACGCGACGGCGCGCACGGAGACCAGCAGCAGGGTCAGCAGCAGGTCGAGCCCGACGGTGGTGTTCAGCCCCTGCACGCCTCAGCCGCCGGTGGTCAGCAGGTCGGGGATCTGCCCGTAGAGCTGGCTGGTGAAGGTGGTCAGCTCGTGCAGCATCCACTTGCCGCACACCACGATCGCGATGCCGACGGCGAGCGCCTTGGGCACGAAGGCGATGGTCTGCTCCTGCAGCTGGGTGACCGACTGGAAGAGCGAGATGCCGAAGCCGACGGCGAGGGCGGTCAGCAGCATCGGGGCGCTGAGCTTGGCGGCGAGGACGAGAGCGGTCATCACCAGGTGGATGACGGTCACGTCGGACATCGCGGGGCCTTCCGGTTCGCAGGGGTGGTGCTCGCGGGGCGCGCGGGGCGCGCGGGGCGCCGGGGGCGCGGTCCCGGGGCGGGCGGTTCGCCCGTCCGGGTGAGCATCGGCCGATCGGGTGAGGGCCTTGAGCGCCGCCGGCGGGGCGCGGCGGCCGCGGGGGGCCGCTCGGGCGCCGCGGTCAGCCGCGGTCAGCCGCCGTAGCTGCCGATGAGCGAGGTCACGACCAGGCCCCAGCCGTCCACCATGACGAAGAGCAGCAGCTTGAAGGGCAGGGAGACCGTGACGGGCGGCAGCATCATCATGCCCAGGCTCATCAGCGCGCCGGATACGACGATGTCGATCACCAGGAACGGGATGAAGATGACGAACCCGATGATGAAGGCGGAGCGCAGCTCGGACAGCGCGAAGGCCGGCACCAGGGTGGTCAGCGGGACCTCGGCGCGGTTCCTGGGCATCTCGCGGTCGGCGGCCTGGGTCATCAGGGCCAGCTCCTCGTCGCGGGTCTGCTTCAGCATGAACTCCTTCAGCGGCTGCGAGCCGTCGGTGAAGGCGACCGTGGCGGTCTTCTCGCCCTTGAGGTAGGGCTGGACCGCCGCGTCGTTGATCTGGCTGAAGACGGGCGCCATGACGAACATCGTCAGGAACAGCGCCAGGCCGGCGAGGACCTGGTTGGGCGGGGTGCCCTGCAGGCCCAGGGCGTTGCGGGTGAAGCCGAGCACCACGAGGATCTTGGTGAAGCAGGTCGTCAGCAGCAGCAGCGCCGGGGCGACGGACAGCACCGTCAGGGCGATGATGATCGTGATCGACTGGCTGGGCTTGCCGTCCACGCCGTTGACGCCGTTCACGCCGACGGTGACCGAGCCGGGGGCGTCGGGGGCGGCCGGCGCCACCGGGGCCACGGGGGCCGTCGCGGCGGGCAGGGCGGCGGGCAGGGCGGCGGGCGCGGCGGCCGGGGCGGCGGCGCTGACCGCGGCGGCCGGGGCGGCGGCGGAGGCGCTGCTCGCGCCGGCCAGCAGGCCGCCGGTCAGCAGACCCCCGGCGAGCAGCGCGGTGGCCGCGGTCCTGCGGGCGGTTCGGGTGCTCACCGGCGGGTCGTCCTCTCTCGCAGCACGTCGACTGCCTTGGTCCAGGTGGCCGGCGACAGGGCCGAGCCGTTGAGCGCGGCGGGCCGCGCGGCCGCGGCGGGGACCGCGGCGGGGGTGGTGCCGGTGGTGCGGGCGGGACCGGTGGTGCGGGCGGGGGCGGCGTCCTCGGCGGGCAGCTCCAGGACCTCCCCCGCGGTGCCCGGCGCGTCCTGCGCGGCGGGCAGCAGCTCCTCGGCCGGGGCCTCGGTCAGCAGGGTGACCTGCTGCTCGGTGACGCCGACCACGAGCGCGCGACCGCCGACGCGGACGACCGCGACCCCGGCCTTGGCGCCCACGCCCACGCGGCTGAGCACCTCCACGCCCGTGGCGGCCGCGCCGGCCGTCTTGGACCGGCGCAGCCAGCGGGCGACGAGCCACAGCAGCCCCAGGACGGCGACCAGCGAGACGGACGTCCGTCCCAGCGCTGCGAGGGTGTCCATCTCAGGCACCGGCCTCCGTGCCGGGGGTGACGATCTCGGTGATGCGGATGGCGTAGTCCTCGTCGACGACGACGACCTCGCCGCGGGCGATGAGCTGGCCGTTGACCAGGACGTCGGCGGGGCTGCCGGCGGCGCGGTCCAGCTCGACGACCGAGCCGGGGGTCAGCGCCAGCAGGTCCTGCACGGTCATGTGGGTGCGGCCCAGCTCGACCGTGACGTCCATCTGCACGTCGCGCAGCAGGTCCATCGTGCGGCGCGGGCCGCCGGCGGTGGGGGCGCTGCTGGTGGCCGGGCTGGCCATGACGGGCACGGCCACCTGGGGGGCCTCGTTGGAGAAGGTCAGGCCGATCAGGGCCAGGGTCTCCCCGCCGGCGCCGACGACGGCCACGGCACCGCCGGCCAGGGCGGCGACGGCCTCGGCCGGGTCGCCCTCCACGCCGACGTCCAGCGTGCACTGCCCGAGGCTGGCGACGACGGTCTCCAGCGCGGGGCGCAGCGCGTCGACCGGGTCGAGCGCGCCCTCGGGGCTCATCAGCAGGGTGTTGAGGGTCTCCTCCCCCACCACCACGGCCACGCGGCCGCTGGAGGCGCCGGCGAAGCTCGCCGAGACCGCGGTGCCCTCGTCGCCCAGGTCCGGGGCGGCGGAGGCGGGCACCAGGCCGGTGATGGTGCCGGGCGCGGACAGCGGAAGCACGGCCAGGGCGGCCTGGGCGGCCTCGGAGAGGATGGCCTGCAGGTCGGCGTGGGTGACGGTGCTCATCGGGAGGACTCCTCGGGGGTCGGGACGATCAGGCAGGCGAGCCGGGAACCGCGGCTGCCGGCCACGGCGGAGGCGACGACGGTGTCGGACGAGACGACCTCGAGGGGGGCGTCGGCCGGGTGCGGCAGGCGCAGCACGTCCCCGGGCACGAGGGCGAGGATCTGGTCGGGGCGCAGCTGCGCGGCGTTGAGGCGGACCGAGACCTCCACCGGGATGTGCTCGAGGTGGTCGTCGAGGCGGTCGCGCATGAGGCGCCGGATGCGCAGCTCCTCCGGGCTGGCCACGCGCAGCTCGGCGGCGCTGAGCGCGGCCGAGAGCGGGTCCAGCGGCAGGGCGAGCGTGGCGGTGCCGGAGGCCTGGTCGACCTGCAGGTGGAAGGAGGCCACGATCATCACGTCGGTGGCGGCGGCGGCCTGCGCGAACTGGGGGTTCTGCTCGACGGCCTGCAGGTGCGGCTTGAGCTCCAGGATGGAGGTCAGGGAGCCGGCCAGCTCGGACAGGGTGCGCTCCACCAGGCCGCGGCACAGGACGGCCTCGATGTCGGTGAGCAGGCGCTGGGGCTGCTCCTGCGCGCCGGTGCCGCCGAGCATGCGCTCGATGCAGCTGAGCAGCAGGGGCGTGTCCAGGTGCAGCACGCCGGCGCCCACGAGCGGCTCGGGGTCGAACACCGTCATGATCGAGGGGGTGGCCAGCGTGGCGGCGTACTCGTCGTAGGAGTACTGCTGCACGCCGTCGAGCTCGACCTGCACGCTGGTGCGCAGCGTCGAGGACAGCAGGGTCGCCCACTGGCGGCAGAAGGTCTCGTAGGTGATCTCGAGCACGCGGGCGTGCTGGCGCGACAGCTTGGTGGGCCGCCGGAAGTCGTACGGGACGGGGACGCCGCGCCGCCGCGAGCGTCGGCCGCCTGTCCGCTCTGCGCTGGTGGAGGTCTCGGGTGCCACGCTGCACCTATCGGCACGAAGGGGCCTCACCCTTTAGCGCGCACCCGAACGGGTGATGCGGGCCCGTCGCGCGACCGGGCGGGTGGGCGGCGTCGTCGCCGCTCACCCGCCCGGGGGACCCGCTGCACCCCGCCCCGCGCTCCCCCGCGCTCGCGCGGTGGTGCCCGGCGGTGCGGGGCGGTGCGGGGCGGTGCGGTCAGCTGCCGGTGGTGCGGTGCTCGCTCTGCGCGATGCGCTCCTCCAGCGCGTCGTCGTTGAGGACCTCCGCGCCCGCGGTGGTACCCGTCGTGCCGGTCGTGCCGGTCGTGCCGGTGGTCGTGGTCGTGGTCGCGCCGGTGGTCGTGCCGGCCGGTGCGGCGCTCGGCAGGTCCGTGGCGGTCGCGCCGGTGACCGGCGCCTCGGCGCGGTGCGCGGCGTGCCCGCCGGTGCCCTCCTCGTGCCCGCCCACCCGGGAGGCGACGGCGGCGGCGGCGCCGACCGCGGCGGCCACCCCGGCGGCCAGGCCCGCCTTGGCGCCGGTGCTCATCCCGCCCTCGGGGGTGGTGGCGACCCCGGTGACGGCGATGCGCCCGGCCAGCGCCTTGACGCGGTCGCCGGCGCCGCGCTCCTGGGCGAGGCTGGACTCCAGCAGCACGGCGACCTGCTCGGCGCCGCGGGCGCGGGCGTGCAGGATGAGGTTCTCGTAGACGGCCTGCTCGTGGTGCTCGGTCTGCAGGGCCGCGGCGAGGACGACCGCGTCGGCCAGGGAGTCGTCGGCCTTCTTCAGCTTCGTCTCGGCCTCGGCGGCCAGCGCCTTGGTGACCGGGCACGGGGAGTCGTCGACCTCCTGGCCCAGCAGGGCGAAGCACTGCTCGACGACCTCGACCTGCACCCGCGTCTCGGCGGCGTGCTCGCGCAGCAGCTGCTTGACCTCGGGGCGCTGCGCGGCCTCCTCCAGGCGGCCGAGCATGGCCAGGGTGTCCCTCTCCATCGTCAGCGCCGCCCCCAGGTCGTAGCTGAAGATCTCCTCGGGGGTGTTCAAGCGTCCGAACACGGTGTGCTCCTCGTCGTCGTGGGCCTGCCGGGTGATCGACCCTCAACCTGGCACGGACGGCGCGGCGGCGCCCGCCGAGCGCGACCCGGACCCGCCGGCGCGAGGTGGTGCGCGGCGGCGGTGCCCGGACGCGCGAGAGCGCGGCAGGCGGGGTGCCTGCCGCGCTCTCGGCGGTGGTGCGGTGCGGGCCGGGCCCGCGGAAGGGTCACTGCATGACGAACTGGGTGAGGTAGATGCCCATGACCGTCTTGTGCGGGGCCTCGCCCTCCTCGGCGGGCTCCTCGGTGTAGGCCTCGACGATCTTGTGCTCGAGCTCCTCCTTGTAGTGCTGGCGCTGCTCGGGGTTGGACAGGTCCGCCATCGACAGGCCGCTGAACTGCTGGATGGCCAGGTCCAGGGCCTTGCTGCCGTCGGGGCCCGAGGAGCCGCCGTGCCCGCCGCCCTCGGCGGCCACGGCCTGCAGGGCCAGGCCGATCTTGAGGTAGTGCCCGTCGGCCAGGTTCAGGCTGATCGGGTCCAGGGTGACGACGTCGCCGGGGGTGAGGACCTCCTCGTGGGCGGTCTCCGCGGCGGCCGCGGTGTCGCCCTTGGTGAGGAGGAAGACGCCGCCGCCGGTGCCGCCGGCGAGCAGCACCGCCCCGAGGGCGGCGACGATGATGAGCTTCTTCTTGCCGCCGGGGGCGGTCTCCTCGCCGTCCGCCTTCGCCTTCTTGGCCATCGTGTGCTCCGGTTCCTGGTGGGTCGTGGGGTGGTGGGGGTGTCAGTGGCCGGCGTCGGTGAGGGTGACGCCGCTGACGGCCGTGCCGAGGTCGGGGGCGATGCCCGCCGGGGCGATGCTCGTGGTGGAGGTCGTCGCCGCGGTCGCGGCGTCGGCCTCGGTGCGCAGCTCCGCCGGCCCGTCGGTCGGCGTGGTGGCGGCCACCTGCGGCAGCAGGGCCTTGACCGCGTCGGAGGACGGGGAGGCGACGATCAGGTCGACGCGGCGGTTGCCGGTCAGGGCCTGGGGGTCGCCGTCCGGGTACAGCGGCCGGCTGTCGGCGTAGCCGGTGCCGGACAGCCGCAGCGGGCTGACGCCGTTCGCGGCGATGAACCGGGTGACGACCGTGTTGGCGCGCGCCGACGACAGGTCCCAGTTGTCCCGGTAGCGGGTGGTCGCCGACAGCGGCAGGGAGTTGGTGTGGCCCTGCACGGCGATGTCGTTGGGCAGCGCGGCCAGGATCGGGCCGATGACGTCCAGCACGTGCAGGCCGGTGGGCTCCACGTCGGCGCTGGCGTTGGCGAAGAACACCTTGTCGGCGACGAGCCCGACGACCAGGCCGTCGGAGGTGATGCGGTAGGTGACCTGGTCCTCGTCGCCGGTGGCGGAGAGGGCCTGGTCGATCTGCGCCTCGATCTCGCGGTACCTGGCGACCTCGGCCTGGGCGGCGGCCAGGTCGGCCGCCGACTGGTCCTTCTGCGCGGCGTTGAGGACCTGCTGGACCTGCTCGCTCTGCTGCGGGTCGCCGCCGGCCTGGATCTTGAGGTTGATCGGGTCCGCGCCGTTGTCGATGTCGTTGACGCCCTTGTTGCCGGAGAGCACCAGGTTGGTCGACGCGCTGCCCTCCTGCAGGCCGGCCTTGAACTGCGCGAACTTCAGCTGGTCGACCTGGCTGAGCGCGAAGAGGACGATGAAGAGGGCCATGAGGACCGTGAGCATGTCGGCGTAGGAGACCAGCCAGCGCTCGTGGTTGACGTGCTCCTCGTGCTCCTCGTGCTTGTGGCGCCGCTTGTGCGCCGAGGAGGACATCAGGCGGCCTTCTTGTCCGGCACGGCGGTGCCCGGGGGCAGCAGGCTCTCCAGCTTCTTGGCCACCGAGCGGGGGTTGGAGCCGGCCTGGATCGCGAGGATGCCCTCGACGACCAGCTCCATCTGCGCGCACTCGATGCCCGACAGGCGCATGTAGCGGCTCTGCACCGGCAGGAAGAAGATGTTGGCGCTGGCCACGCCCCAGAAGGTCGCGACGAACGCGCCGGCGATCATCGGGCCGAGCGCCGCGGCGTCGGACAGGTTCGCGAGCACGACGACCAGCGAGATGACGGTGCCGCAGATGCCGATGGTGGGCGCGTAGCCGCCCATGTCGCCGAGGATCTTGGCGGCCTGCTTGTCGGCGGCCTTCTTGGCCTGGATCTGCGCGGTGAGGACCTCGTACAGCTCGTCGGGGTCGGTGCCGTCGATGGCGGTCTGCAGGCCGTCGCGCAGGAAGTCGTCGTCGACGGCCTTGATGGCGTCCTCCAGGGCCAGCAGGCCCTCGCGGCGGGCGCGCTCGGCCATGCTCACCAGCGTGGAGACGGTGTCGCCGGCGTCCTTGGGCTTGCCCAGGAACGCCTTCTTCAGGACGCCGACGAGGCCGACGCCGTCGCGCAGGACGCCGCCCATGAAGCCGACGCCCAGGGTGCCGACGAACACCAGGACCAGCGGCCCGGGCAGGAGGAGGTCGGACAGGCTGCCGCCCTCGTGGTTCTGGGCCCAGAGGATGGCGGCGAGGCTGATGATCAGCCCGCCGATGGTGGCGAAGTCCATGGTCACGGCCTCCTGCGGTGCAGCGGGACCGGGGCGGGCAGGTCCCCGTCGGTGTCGCTGGTGGTGGTCTGGGTGTGGGGGTGCGCCGGCAGCTCGAGGACGTCGGCGGTCCCCGTCTCCTCCAGGGCGTGCGCGGTGGCGACCACGCGGGCCCGGAACGCCATCACGCGCTCGACGACCTCGGTCAGGGGCTCGGTGACGACGAACTTCGCGCCGTCGACGAGCGTGATGACCGTGTCGGGGGTCGCGTCGACGCGCTGGATCAGGTCGGGGTTCACGGCGAACACCGACCCGTTGAGGCGAGTCACGAGAATCACGAGGTTCCATCCTTGGCGGTGGAGGCGGGGCCCGTCCGTGGGCCGGTTGCACTACTGGTATCGGCGTGTCCGGCCCGGACCTGAGTGGGGGTTGCTTCATGCACCCGTTCGTGCTAGCGGCTCCCGCGATGTGCACGGAGAGCGACGACGGCCGGGGCCGGCCGCCGAACGGAGGCGGACGCCGCGGGGCGTCCGGAGCGCGACCGCGCGGGCGCGGCGGGGCCGCCAGGGCCCCCGGGAGCCCCTGCGGGCCCCCGGTGCGGGTCCGCTCCCCCGCGCGTCCCCGGGAGGCGCTCCGGGACCCTGCGGGCGGTGTGGGCCCTGCGGGCCCAGCGGGCGCCGCGCGGGGGCGCCGGTCGCGGGGTGAACGGAAGACGCCCTCCCGGGCCGCGCACCACGCGGCCCGGGAGGGCGTCGATCACCGCGCTGAGGGTCAGCGCTTGAGGTTGACGAGGTCCTGGAGGATCTCGTCGGAGGCGGAGATGATGCGCGAGTTCGCCTGGAAGCCGCGCTGGGCGAGGATCAGGTTGGTGAACTCGCTGGACAGGTCGACGTTCGACATCTCCAGGGAGCCGGAGCCGATCGCGCCGCGGCCGTTCTGGCCGGGGACGCCGATGTTCGGGGTGCCCGAGTTCGCCGAGACGGTGAACATCGAGTTCCCGACCTTCTGCAGGCCGGCGTAGTTGTTGAAGGTGGCGACCGCGACCTGGCCGATGGGGCGCTTGAGGCCGTTGGAGTACTCACCCATGACGACGCCGTCGGCGCCGACCGCGAAGGCGTTCAGGGTGCCGATGGCCGCGCCGTCGGTGGTGGACTTCACGGTGCTGTTGCCGGTGTTGCTGACGTAGCCGGTGAGGGCGCGCAGGTCCATCTTGATGACGACGTCGTTGAGCCCGGTGAGCGTGATGTCGTCACCGTCCATGCTGTACCCGTTCGCGGGCAGCTTGCCGGTCACCGGGTCGAAGCTCACCGTGCCGGCGTCGACGGCCGGGGTGATGGTCTCGCCCGTCGCCGGGTCGGTGTACGTCAGCGTCAGCTTCCACTCGTCGGTGGGGACGACGTCGGCGGCGGTGGCGGCGGTGCCGGTCTCGTTGAACGAGTTGGTGAAGGTCGCCATGACGCGGGTGGGCTTGCCCTGCGCGTCGTACGCGTCGAAGGAGGTCGTCACGACCGGGACGGTGTAGTAGTCGTCGCCGGGCAGCTTGACCGGCCTGCCGGTCTTGTCCACGTTGCCGACCAGGGTGGCGGTGCTGGTGGGCGCCGCCGGCATGACGTTGTCGGAGTTGATGATGATCGTCTCGGTCGGGCCGGTGGTGACGATCTGCCCGGTCTCGTCGGCGCGCCAGCCCTGCACGTAGGAGCCGTCGGCGGTGACCAGGGAGCCGCGGCTGTCCAGCTCGAAGGCGCCGGCGCGGGTGTACATCTGCGCGTCGCCCTTCTGCACGACGAACAGGCCGTCGCCGTCCAGCATGAGGTTCGTCGCCTTGCCGGTGGCCTGCGCCGAGCCCGCGGTGAAGTTCTGCGAGATGGTGCTGACCTTGACGCCCAGGCCGACCTGCGAGGGGTTGGTGCCGCCGTTGTTGGTGTTGTCCTGCGGCGCACCGGCGGTCTTGGTGAGCTGGCTCAGCGTGTCGGCGAAGACGACGCTGGAGCTCTTGTAGCCGGTGGTGTTGACGTTGGCGATGTTGTTGCCGACGACGTCCATCATCGTCTGGTGCGAGCGCAGGCCGCTGACACCGGAGAACATGGAACGCAGCATGGGGCAGACCTTTCGATCGTCGGTCGGGGTGCTGGGAGGAGGGGGTCAGGCGGTGGTCGAACCGGTGCCGGCACCGGTCGCGGGGGTGCCCGCGGCCGCGGCCGGGGCGCTGGTGGCCGGGGCGGCGGCCGCGGGGGGCGCGCTCGCGGTGCCGGCGGCGGGCGCGGTGGGCGCGGTCGCGGTGCCGGCGGCGGGCGCGGTGGGCGCGGTCGCGGTCTCCGCGGCGGCGGCCGGGGTGCCGGTCTGGGCGCCGGGCACGTTCACGCTCGTCACGTTGGAGAGAACGACGTCCTTGCCGTCGACCTTGAGGACCGGCTCGTTGCCGGTGCCGCCGACGGACACGGCGCTGAAGCTGGCGGAGGACACCACACCGGTGACCACGGCGCCGTCGGCCCCCTTGTAGGAGACCGTCTGGCCGACGAGGGTGCTGGCCTGCAGCTTCAGCTGCGCGCCGAGCATCTCGACGTTGTTCTTGCTCATCTCCTCCATCGTCTCCAGCGAGGAGAACTGCGCGGTCTGCGCGATGAAGTCGGAGGAGTCGACCGGCTTGGAGGGGTCCTGGAAGCGCAGCTGCGCCACCAGGAGCTTCATGAAGGTGTCCTTGTTCTTCTGCGTGTCGCCGGACGCCTTCGTGCTCGTGCTGGAGCCCCCCAGCTTCGACGCCGCGCTCGTCGCCTTGGCGTTGGAGGCCGCGAGGATCGAGTCGTAGGACGACGCCGAGGCGCCGCTGGCCGCATCGATGGTCATGCCTCTTCCTTCGGTCGTCGGGGTGGGATCCTGTAGCCCGTCCGGGCGTTTCTGCGCCGGGGAGCTGAAGCGCCCGGGTGCACGCGCCTCAGACGCGCAGGTCCAGGCGGCCCTCGGCGGCCGCGGCGGCGGCGCGCTGCGCGGCCAGGGGCTCGTCGGCGCCGAACAGCCCGCGCCGCACCGGCTGGCCCGGGGCACCGGCGCCCGGGTGGCGCCGGCCCTCGGAGCCGCCGGACTGCCCGGCGGCCGCCTGCTCCCCCGCCTGCCGCTGCCCGGCCGAGGGGTCGTCGGAGCGCACCTCGACGGTGGTGGAGGTGAAGGCGGTGCCGGCGAGCTCGCGCTGCAGGTCGCCGACGGCCTGGCGCAGCGCCTGGCGGGTGGCGTCGGAGGCCCCGGCGAGCTGCACGCTCAGGGCGCCGTCGACGATCTCGGCGGTGACCTGGACCGGTCCCAGCCCCAGCGGGTTGACCTCCACGGTCATCCGGTGCACGGCGTCGGCACCGGCCGGGAGCTGCTCCAGGCGGGCGCTGACGCCCTGGGCGAAGGCCAGCGGGTTGGTCAGCGGCAGCGGCGCGGGCGGCGTGGAGACCTGCGCCGCGGCGGGGGCGGCGACGGGGGCCGTGCTCCCGCTCACCGGGGCGGTGGTGGGCACCTGGCCGGGCAGCGCCGAGGGGTCCGCGGCGGCCGTCGTCGTGGCCGCCGCGGTGCTCGCGCTGCTCGCGGTGGCGGTCGCGGTGGCGGGCTGCGCCGCGCCGGCCGCCGGCGCCGCGGGGACGCCCGCGGCGGCGTCGGTGCGCGTGCCCGCGCCCGGCGCGGTGCCCTGAGCACCGCCCTGCCCGGCGCCCTGGCCGCCCGGCTGCCCACCGCTCTGGGCGCCGGCCTGGCCGGCACCCGGCTCGGCGGCGACCGGGACGCCGGCCGTCGCGACGGCGCCGTCCACCGCGGGCGCGCCCGCGGCGGTGGCCGGGGTGCTCGCGGCGGCGTCCTGCCCGTTCAGCGCCGCGGGGCGCAGCGCGGCGGCGACCTGGACGTCCTGGACGGCCCGGGCGGTGGCTCCCCCGGCGGCCGGGGCCGCGGTGGCCTGGACCGCGGTGGCCGCCCCCGGCAGCGCCTGGCCCCGCGGGCCCTCGGCGGTGCCCGTGGTGCCGGGGACACCCGTGGTGCCCGTGGTGCCCGGTGCGCCCGCGGGTGCGGTGGTCCCGGGGGCGCTGGCCGGCGTCCCCGGGGCGGCCGGGAGCGCGGCGGCGGAGCCGGTGGCGGGCGCCGCGGTGGGCTCGGCGGGGACCGCCGCACCGGCCGCGGGGCCGGCCGGGGTGCCGGTGGCGGGGCCGGCGACGGTACCCGCGGGCGCCGGCACGCCGGCCGGGGCGGTGCCGGGAGCGGTCTCGGCGGCGGCGACCTGGGCGGTGGCGGCGGCGGCCGCGGCGGGGGCCGGGGGCACGGGCGCGGCGGTGAGCAGCGCGGGGTCGAGGACGACCTGCGCGCTGACGGCCGCGGCCTCCTCCTCGCGCCCGGTGGCGTCCTCGCAGACCTCCTCCCCCGGGCGGGCGGTGGCCGTGGCGTCCGCGGCGCGCTCGGTGCTGCGGTCCGCGGCGCGGTCGACGGTGCGGTCGACGGCGCGGTCGGTGCCGACGGGCTGGGTGGAGCGCAGGCCGCGCGGGCGCAGCGCGGCGTCGTGGCGGCGGTGCTCGCGGGCGGCCGCGCGCTCGGCGCGGTCGGCGGCGCGTTCCGCCGCCCGCTCGGCGGCCCGGTCGGCCGCGCGCTCGGCGGCGAGGTCGCCCGGGCGCTGCTCGCGCGCCCCGGTGCCGCGCTCGGCGCGGTCGGCGGCACGGTCCTCGGCCCGCTCGGAGGTCCGCTCGGAGGCGCGCTCGAGCGCCTCCGCGTCGGCGGCGCGCTGGTCGAGGTCGTCGACGGCGCGGCCGAAGGAGCGGGCGAAGTCCGCGCCGCCGTCGCCGGCACCGCGCCGGGTCTCGCGCGCGGGCACGGGGTTCGCCCCCGTCAGCGTGGAGATGGTCGGTGTGCTCACGCGGCGCTCCCGGTGCTCTGGAGGGTGGCCATGATCTTCTTGACGTAGTTCTGGGTCTCGTTGAACGGCGGGATGCCGCCGTACTTGCGCACGTTGCCCGGGCCGGCGTTGTAGGCGGCCAGCGCCTTCTCCAGCGAGCCGAAGGTCTTCAGGTGCGAGGCGAGGAGCTTGCCGGCGCCGTCGATGGCCTGGAACGGGTCGGTCGGGTCGATGCCCACGCCCTTGGCGGTGGCGGGCATGAACTGCATGAGGCCGATGGCGCCGGCGGGGCTCTTGGCCCTGGGGTCGTACCCGGACTCCTGCTTGGCGACCGCGGAGAGCAGGCCGGCGGGCAGGCCGTGCTTGGCCTCCGCGGCGCTGAAGGCCGCGTCGTACGGCGCGGACTTCGAGGAGGTCGCCGTCAGGGCGGCGGGGCGCACGTAGCCGGTGCCGCCGGGGCCGGTGGTGCCCGTGGTGCCGGTGAGCAGGGCGGCGCCGGCCAGGCCGGCGGCCGCGGCGGTGGTGGCGGCGGTGACGCCCAGGCGCCGGATGGTCATGGGCGTCTCCCAGACCTTGGAGATCTTCACGACGTCGCCCGTCTTCGGGGCGTGCAGCATCTGCCCGTTCCCGACGTAGATGCCGATGTGGTGGCCGTTCTCGAGCACGACGAGGTCGCCGGGCTGCGCCTCGTCCAGGCTGGGCACGGCGGTGCCGACCTTGGCCTGCTCGGCGGCGGTGCGGGGCAGGGTGATGCCCAGCTGCTTGGCGGAGTACTGGATCAGCCCGGAGCAGTCGAACCCGGCGGGGGTGGTGCCGCCCCACTTGTAGGGCACGCCGGTGTGCTTCCTGGCGACCGCGAGCAGCTGCTCGCCGGTGGAGGCGCCGACCGGGGCCGCGGCGGGCCAGGCGGCGTTGACGGCGCGGGTGGCGCGGGCGACGCCGCCGCCGGTGGTGCCGGCGCCGGCGAGGGCCTTGGCGAAGCCCGCGCCGGCCGTCGCGGCGGTGGCGGACGGGGCGGTGGTGGCGGACGGGGCGGCTGCGGCCGGTGCGGCGCTCTGGGCCAGCGAGCGCCCGTACCCGCCGCCGAGGGCGGCGATGCGGGACTCGATGTCGGCGATGCGGGACTGGACCTCGGCGACTCCGCTCACGGCGTGCCCCCTTCCAACTCGGCGCGCCGGCGGGCGCGGGCGGCGAACTCGGCGACGGTGCGGTCGTCCAGGGCGCGCTGGTCCGCGGCCAGCGCGGCCTGCTCCTGCGCCAGCTCGTGGCGCTCGACGACGCGCTCCAGGGAGCGCTCGGCGCGGCGGGCGCGCGCCCACGAGGCCTGCTTGGCGGTGACGTCCATCTCCAGGCGCTCGGTGAGGGCGCGGGCGGCCTCCAGGTCGGCGACGAGCGCGGCGCGGCGGGCCACGGACGCCGTCCAGGCCGCCATCGTCTCGTCGCTCAGGTGCGCGTCGCCCAGCTCGCGGCGCACCCGGGCGGCGCGCTGCTGCTCGCGGCGCAGCACGGCGTTGGCGGTGGCCAGGGTGCCCTTGGCCTCCTCCTGCTGGGCCTTGCGCAGCTTCAGCAGCGCCAGGATCGCCTTGGCGCTCACCGGGCACCGCCCAGCTGGGCGACCAGCGCGGCCAGGCGCGCCCACGCCTCGGGACCGGGCGTGATGTCGTGGATGTCCTGGCGCAGGAAGGCGTTGATGGCCGGCAGGCCCGCCACGGCGGCGTCGACCTCGGGGTTGGCGCCGGGCTGGTAGGCGCCGACCTCGATGAGCTCCTTGGCGTCGCGGTGGGCGGCCAGCACCCGGCGCAGCGCGGTGGCCAGGGCCCGCTGCTCCTTGTCGGTGACGCGGCCGGCGACGCGGGAGACGGACTCCAGCACGTCGATGGTCGGGAAGTGCCCGGCGGTGGCGAGCTTGCGGTCCAGCACGACATGGCCGTCGAGGATGGAGCGCGCCGCGTCGGCGATGGGCTCGTTGTGGTCGTCGCCGTCCACCAGCACCGTGTAGATGCCGGTGATCGAGCCGACCACGCCGGGCCCGGCGCGCTCGAGCAGGCGGGGCAGCAGCGCGAAGACGCTGGGCGGGTAGCCGCGGGTGGCGGGCGGCTCGCCGACGGACAGGCCCACCTCGCGCTGGGCCATCGCGGTGCGCGAGAGGGAGTCCATCATCAGCACGCAGTCGGCGCCGGCGTCGCGGAAGGACTCGGCGACCGCGGTGGCGGTGAAGGCGGCGCGCAGGCGGACCACGGGCGCCTCGTCGGAGGTGGCGACCACGACGACGGAGCGGGCCAGGCCCTCGGGGCCGAGGTCGTCCTCGAGGAACTCGCGGACCTCCCGGCCGCGCTCGCCGACCAGGGCGAGCACGGAGACGTCGGCGGAGGTGCCGCGGGCGATCATGGACAGCAGGGAGGACTTGCCGACGCCGGAGCCGGCGAAGATGCCGAAGCGCTGCCCGCGCCCGGCGGGCACCAGGGTGTCCAGCGCCCGCACGCCCAGCCCGAGGGGGCGGTCCACGCGCTGGCGCTGCATCGCCGGCGGCGGCGGGACGTGCAGCGGGGTGCGGGGGGCGGCGTGCAGGGGCTCACCGCCGTCCAGGGGGTTGCCCAGGGCGTCGACGACGCGGCCGAGCAGCGCGGCGCCCACCGGGACGGTGGGGGCGCGGCGGGTGGCGACGGCGGGGGCGCCGGTGCCCAGGCCGGTGAGGTGGCCCAGCGGCAGGCAGCGCAGCCGGCCGCCGTCGGCGGCGACGACCTCGGCCGGCACGGCCGAGGGGCCCTCGCCGAGCACGACGGTCTCGCCGACGGCGGCCTCGAGGCCGGAGACCTCCACGGACAGGCCGACGATGCCGCTGACCCGGCCCCGCACGAGGGGCCGAGCCGCTTCGGCGGCGCGCCGCAGCTGCGGGCGCAGCAGCTCGCGCACGTCGGCCGCCAGGCGCGAGGAGACCAGGGGGGCGTTCACGCCGGCCGCCCGGTCACCTCGTCGATCCCCCCGCCCGCGCCGACCGGCGAGCCGGTCGCGGCCTCGGGCGAGACCAGCGCCTCCAGGGCGCGTGCGACGCTGGCGCGCAGGCCGGCGTCGACGTCGGTGTCACCCTGGCGGGCGATCGCGTCGCCCGGGGTGACCGTGGGGTCCGGCAGGAAGCTCACGCGTCCTGCATCGGCGCCGGCGTCGCCGTCCTTGAGCCCCTCCTCCGAGCGGCCGTCACCCGTCAGGGCGCCCAGGTCGTCGGGGTGCACACGCACCGTGACGGGTAGCTGGGCGTCCAGGGGGCGCAGGGCCCGCCGGACGGCCTCGTGGACCGGCGAGGCCATGAGGGAGACCTCGCGGTCCAGGACGGCCCCGGCCAGGTCCAGGGCCAGCTCCAGCACCGTGTCGGCCAGCGCCGCCACGGTGGGCTGGCGCTCGGCGCGCAGGGCGTCGGCGGCCGAGCGCACCGCC